>JBJKRK010000025.1:0-8171 GCA_046704705.1 Candidatus Limnocylindrales bacterium
GCGCCAGCTGCTCGACGGCGTCGCGCCAGCTGGCGATCAGCGCGTCCGCCGCCTCGCCCGTGACCGCCTCGATGCGCCGCGTGCCGGCCCCGATCGAGCGCTCGCCGGTGATGACGAACCCGCCGATCTGCCCCGTCGCCCGGCAATGCGTGCCCCCGCACAGCTCCCGGCTGTAGTCCTGGACACTGACGGTGCGCACGACCTCGCCGTACTTCTCGTCGAAGAACGCATCCGCCCCGGCCGCGATCGCCTCGGCCATGGAGAGGTACGCCACGTCGACCGGCCGATCCTCCCGGATGATCCGCCGCACCTCGGCCTCGATCTGCCGACGTTCGGCGGTCTCGAGCGGCCGGTCGAACGGGAAGTCGAAGCGCAGGTAGTCGGGCGTGACGAGCGAGCCGGCCTGGCGCGCCTGGTTGCCCACCGTGTTGCGCAGCGCCCGGTGCAGGAGGTGCGTCGCCGTGTGGTTGCGCATGGCGCCCGCGCGGCGTCCGGGGTCGACCGTGGCGCGTACCGTGTCGCCGACGCGCAGGTGACCGTCCAGCGTCCCGCGATGCACGATGAGAGCGCCGACCGGCTTCTGCGTGTCCTCCACGACCACCTGCCCGTCGGGTCCGCGCAGCGCGCCGCGATCGCCCACCTGACCCCCGCCCTCCGCGTAGAAGGGCGTCCGGTCCAGCACGACCTCGACGGCGCCGGAGCCAGTGAGCTCCTCGTACCCCACGCCGTCCCGGAGGATCGCCACGACGCGGCCCTCGGCGTCCGTCGTCTCGTACCCCAGGAACAGGGGCTCGCCCTGCTCGCGCAGGATCGACTCGTACACGGCGGCCTCGAGCGCCAGGCGGGTGAGCTCGCCGCGCGTGCCGGCCCGGGAACGCGCGCGCTGCTCGGCGAGTCCCTCCTCGTACCCGGCACGGTCGACGCGCACGCCGTATTCCGCGGCCAGCTCCACGGTCAGGTCGATCGGGAACCCGTACGTGTCGTGCAGCTTGAACGCCACCGCCCCGTCCAGCACCGGCGCGTCCGCCGCCAGGCTCTCCGGCCGTCGGCCCACCTCACGCTCGGCGACGGGCGCGCCCGCCTCGCGGAGCGCGGCCAGCGAGGCTTCGAGGTGGCCCGTTCCGGCCTCCAGGGTCCGCGCGAACTGCGCCTCTTCGCGCCGCACCACCTCCATGACGCCTGCCCGCGCCTCGCGCAGATACGGGTACGCGTCGGACATCACGTCCACCACCACGTCGCACGCCTCGGCCAGGAAGGGCTCGCTCCGCCCGAGCAGCCGCCCGTGACGCACCGCGCGCCGCAGGATCCGCCGCAGCACGTAGCCGCGCCCCTCGTTGGAGGGCAGCACGCCGTCCGCGATCAAGAACGTCACCGCGCGCGCGTGGTCGGCGATCACCTGGTAGCTGAAGCGCTCGGCCTCGAACTCCTCCGGGTCGTGGCCGAGCAGCTCGCGCATCCGCGCGTGGATCGGCGTGAAGAGGTCGGTGTCGTAGTTCGAGGGCACCTGCTGCAGGACGCTGGCCAGGCGTTCCAGGCCCATCCCCGTATCGACGCTCGTGAACGGCAGCGGCACGCGGCTCCCGTCGGGCTGCTGGTCGAACTCCATGAAGACGAGGTTCCAGATCTCCAGCCAGCGGGGGCAGACCTCGGAGTGGTCCGGGACGCAGAAGTCCCCCTCGCTGAACTCCTGACCGCGGTCGAAGTGGATCTCGCTGCAGGGGCCGCAGGGGCCGGTCTCCGCCATGCGCCAGAAGTTCTTCTCATCACCGGCATCGACGTCGCCCCAGCGCGCGATCCGTTCGGGCGGCAGTCCGATCTCGTCACGCCAGACGGCATAGGCGTCGTCGTCGGCGGCGTACACGGTGGCCGCCAGGCGCTCGGCCGGGATGCCCAGGTCGGCCGTCAGGAACTCCCAGGCCCAGTGGATCGCCTCGCGCTTGAAGTAGTCGCCGAAGCTCCAGTTCCCGAGCATCTCGAAGAACGTGTGGTGGCGGGGCGTGCGCCCGACTTCCTCGAAGTCGTTGTGCTTGCCTGCCACCCGCAGCACGCGCTGGTAGTCCACCGCCCGTCGGTACGAGCGGGTCTCGCGGCCGGTCAGGACGTCCTTGAACTGGACCATTCCCGCGTTGGTGAACAGGAGCGTGGGGTCGGCGGCGGGGACCAGGCTGGCGCTGGGGACCTGCTCGTGGCCGCGCGCCGCGAAGAACGCTACGAAGCGCCGCCGGATCTCGGCGGCGGGCAGGCTCCGGATGCGCGGGTCGGGCGGCACCCGCTCGGCGCGTGGCATGGCATGTACGGTACCAAATGCGCTGCTGGCGAGAGGGGCGTCCGCCACCTCGTCCCCTGGTTGGCCTCGGGACGATCGCCCCGCACGGCTCAGGAACGTGCCCTGCTCGGGCCGAGCGCGCTCATCACCGCGACCACGCCGATCCCGATCCAGGCGACGACGGACGAACTCAGCAGGCCGAAGTCGCCGATCCGGACGGGGTCGCCCAGGCGAAGGCCGATGGCCTGCCCGGCGTATGCCCCCAGCACGGCCGCCGGGAGGACCAGGAGCAGCTGTGCCGGTCGCGGCCCCCGCAGCGTCGCGTACAGCGCCGTGTGGAAGATGCCCACCAGGATCGCGAGCACGGGGGCTGGGCCGATGGCGATCACGGCCGCACTACCGGACGCCGCGCGGGAACGGGCGCGCCACCGCCGCCGCGCGTCGCGTCGGGCCGACCACCCCCTCGGTCCCACCCGGCACGTCGCAAGCCGGCGCACACGAGATGCTGGACGCGGGCGTGGCAGCCTTTCCTGCCCACGTCACGCGTCCGCGGCGACGATCCGCCCGCCACCCAGGACCTCGTCTCCGGCGTAGAAGACCGCGGCCTGACCCGGGGCCGGTGCCCACACGGGCTGCTCGAGCTCGGCACGCCAGCGCCCGTCCGACTGCCGCCCGTCCGGCTGCCGCCCGTCTGGCTTCCTCCAGTCTGACTGCCGCACGCCGCCGGATCCCTCGACATCGCGCGGGACCAGTCGCGCCTCGACATCGCGCGGGACCAGTCGCGCCTCGACCAGGGGCCCGCGGTGCCGGATCCGCACTCGTGCCACGAAGCCGGCCGGATCGGGGGGATGCCCCGCCACGAAGCTCACGCCGTCGATCGCGACGACGCGCGACTGGAGCTCCTCGCGCCGCCCGAGTCGCACGATGTTGGCGGCGGCGTCGATGGAGCGGACGTAGCGCCGCTCGCCCAGCGCGACGCCGAGCCCGGTCCGCTGCCCGACCGTGTAGGCGGCCGCGCCGCGGTGCGTGCCGACATGCGTTCCGTCGACGTCGAGCAGCGGGCCCGGTGTCTCCCGCCAGCCCGCGCGCTCGCGCAGCGCCTCGCGGTAGTCCCCGCCGGGCACGAAGCAGATCTCCTGGCTTTCCGCCTTGTCCGCGGTGGCAAGACCGAGCGCGCGGGCGACCGAGCGCACCTGCGGCTTGGTCAGCTCCCCCAGCGGGAAGCGCGTCCGCGCGAGCTGATCCTGCCGCAGGTCGTACAGGAAGTAGCTCTGATCCTTGTCGCCGTCGAGGCCCTGCCGGAGCCGGTAGCGCGTTCCGCCCGGTCGGCCGGGATCCTCGACACCGTCGACCCGAGCGTAGTGTCCGGTCGCCACCGCGTCGCAGTCGTACTGCAGCCGCGCACGACCCAGCAGCGCCCCGAACTTCACGTACGTGTTGCAGTCGATGCAGGGGCTCGGCGTGCGGCCTTCCTGGTAGCCCCGCAGGAAGGGCTGCAGCACCCCCGCGTCGAACTCGCGCTCGAGATTGAGCACGAAGAACGGGATCCCCAGCTGGCCGGCGACGCGCCTGGCATCTTCGGCCGCGTCGGCGGAGCAACAGCTGCGGCGGAACTCGCTGTACGTGTCAGCGACGTCGTGCCCGCGCATCCACACACCCACGACAACGACACCGCAGTCGCCCAGGACGGCGGCCGCCACCGATGAGTCCACGCCGCCCGACATCGCCACCAGGACGCGCCCGGTCACCCTCCGGTCCCCAGGCCCAGCGGGTCGGCAGACAGCGCCGCAGCCGCGACCTGCTGCCGCCGAATGCAGTCCGGCACGATCGCGGAGGCCCGGTCGATCTCCTCGTCGGTGGTCGTCCGGCCCAGCGTCAAACGGAGCGCTCCTCGGCTCTCGTCCTCCGGATATCCCATCGCAGTCAGGACGTGGGAGGGGTCCTCGGCGCCGGTCGTGCAGGCGGCCCCGCTGGAGCACGCGATGCCCTCCAGGTCGAGGGCCAGCGCGATCGAGGCACCCTCCGCGTCGCGGACCACGATCGAGCAATGTCCCGGGAGGCGCTGCTTCGGGTGACCGGTCAGCTCCACGCCGGGCACAGCGAGCAGGGCGTCGCGGAGCCGGTCGCGCTGCCGTCGCGCACGGTGCGCCGTCTCCGGCCGCTCCGCACATGCGTGCCGGAAGGCGGTCGCCATGCCCACGGCGCCGGCCACGTTCTCCGTGCCGGCCCGACGGTAGCGCTCCTGGGTCCCGCCCTGGATCTGCGGCAGCAGCACGGTGCCCCGGCGGATGTACAGCGCCCCGACCCCCTTGGGCCCTTCGAACTTGTGGGCCGCAATCGACAGCAGATCGACGTCGAGCCCCTTGACGTCGATGGGCAACCAGGCGGCCGACTGGACGGCGTCGACGTGCACCAGCACGCCCCGGTGCTGGCGGACCTGGTGGATCAGCTCCGGCAGTGGCTGGACGGTGCCCACCTCGTTGTTCGCGTGGATCAGGCTCACCAGGATGGTGCGATCCCCGATCGCCGCCTCGAGCTGCTCGGGATCGACGCGGCCGTACCGATCCACGGGGATCTCGACGACCTCGAAGCCGAACTTCTCGAGGTGATGCGCGGCATGGAGCACGGCGTGGTGCTCCACGGCCGAGACGATGAGCTGGTTGCCGCGCGCCTTACCCGCCCAGGCAGCACCCTTCAACGCCAGGTTGATCGACTCGCTCCCGCCGCTGGTGAAGACGAGCTCGCGCGGCTCCGCGTTGAGGTCGCGGGCGATCGACTCGCGGGCATCGTCGAGGCCGGCACGGGCGCGCCGGCCGAGCTCGTGCGGCGAGGAGGGGTTGCCGTAGTGCTCCGTGAGATACGGCAGCATCGCCTCGAGAGCCTCGCGGCGCAGGGGCGTGGTCGCGGCGTGGTCCAGGTAGATCATCGGCGCGATTGTAGCGAGGAGGCCCGCGGCGGCCCGCCGGAGCGCCAGGTCCGAGCCGCCGTGCCGAATGCGCTCCCCACCCGCGCTGCCGAATGCGCTCCCCACCGGCGCTGTCACATCAAGTGCGGCGTCTTGGCCCGCCCTGCCGCCGAGGCGTCCCGGGGCCCCAACCGCACCAGCCTGCGCCGGCTCACAACAGAGACGCCGCGCGGCAGCTGACGCGCCCGCACGCCACTGGACCCGCCGAGCAGTGACCGACCCGGCGAGCGGCGACCGTTCCACCGAGCGGCGACCCACCCGCCGAGCGGCGACCGACCCACCCCAGGCGCCACATGCCGCCACCCCTCTCGCTTCGCCCCGCATCCACATGGTTCCGCCACGTATTCATGCGGGGGCTCTTGAGCGGCCTCCCGCCGGCCACACTCGCCATTCGGATGCGGCCCGGCGGTCACGCGAGGTCGCCCTGAGCACGGCGCTGCACGCTCGGCAACGCAGCGGAGAGCTGCGGAGGTCCCAGATCCAGTCCAAGAGTCCCCGGAGGCCTAGGTGGCGACTTCCCAGGCCGGAAGGGCGGGCGACAGCCTGCCAGTGACTACGCGGCGGGCGTGCGCTCCTGCATCGCGCCCGGCAGTGCTGGAGTGATTACGCGGCGGGCATGCCCACTGGCATCCCGCCTGGCAGCCTGGCGGTGACTGGACGGCGGGGCGTGACTGGACGGCGGGCGTGACTCCGCGGCGGGTCGCCAGTGACTGGACGGCGGGCACCTGCGATGTCGCGGCGGGCATTCGCAACCCCGCGGAGGGTCGCCAGTGGCTGCGCGACCGTGCCCGACCGCGCGCCCGCGCATGCGCGTCCGTGGCAACCCGGCAGGATCGCCGCACCTGCGCTCCCCGTATCCTGCCCGGCGGCCGTCCCGTCCAACCCGGCGACCGCTTCCACGAGGATCGTAGCTGCGAGCGCCCTCCCCGTCAGCCTCTCACCGGGCGCATTTCACACCAGCCGTCTAGCGGCCTGATTCCTGGCCGGTCCCCTCCCGCGCGCTGTCTCGGGCGGCCGCCAGGCGGCGCTCGTGCTCCTTCCCGGCCTGCCGGCGTCTGTCGTGCATCGAGAGCGTTCGTTTGCGCAGGCGGATCGCGCCGGGCGTCACCTCCACAAGCTCGTCGCCATCGATGAACTCGATCGCCGTTTCGAGGGTGAGCTGGCGCGGCGGCGTCAGGCGGAGCGTCTGCTCCTGCGTTGAGGAGCGGATGTTGGTGAGGTGCTTCTCCTTCGTCGGATTCACGTCCATGTCGCCGGACCGCACGTTCTCCCCGACGATCATGCCCTCGTACACCTCGACGCCGGGTCCCACGAACAGCTCGCTGCGCTCCTGCAGGTTGTGCAGCGCGTACGTGCTCGTGACGCCCGGGCGGTCGGCCACCAGCGCGCCGGTCGTGCGATGCGCGACCTCGCCGGCCCACGGGCCGTACCCCTCCCCGATCTGGTGCAGGAGCGCCGTTCCGCGCGTCAGGGTGAGCAGTTGCCCGCGAAACCCGATGAGACCGCGCACCGGGATGACGTACTCCATGCGCACGCGTCCGTCGGCGTCGGTCGTCATCTGCTCGAGCCGGGCGCGCCGGCTCGCGAGCGCCTCTCCGACCTCGCCGATGAAGTCCGGCGGCATGTCGACGGTGATGCGCTCGTACGGCTCCTGGACCTCGCCGCCCTCCTCGCGCAGGATCACCTCCGGCCGCGAGACCTGCAGCTCGTACCCCTCCCGGCGCATCTGCTCGATGAGCACCGCGAGCTGCAGCTCGCCCCGCCCGCGCACCTCGAACGCCTCGCCCGACTCCGTCGGCGACACCTCGATGGCGACGTTGCCGAGCACCTCGCGGTCGAGCCGCGCCCGCAGGTGCCGCCCCGTGACGAACTTTCCATCGCGGCCCCCGAGCGGCGACGTGTTCACCCCGAAGGTCATGCGCAGCGTCGGCGCGTCGACCTCCAGCCGCGGCAGCGGACGCGGATCGGCGGGATCGGTCAGCGTGTCGCCCACGGTGACCTCCGGCAACCCCGCCACGGCGACGATCTCGCCCGGACCCGCCTCACGGATGTCGACCCGCTCGATCCCCTCCGCGGTGGTCAGGCTCGTCACCGTGCCGCTGAGCGTGGCCGTCCGGCCGGGCTCCACCACCCCTTCAATCGTGTCGGCCTCCTCGCGCAGGACCACCACGCGCTGGCCGATGCGGATCGTCCCGTTCCAGATGCGGCCCACCGCCATGCGCCCCACGTAGTCGTTCGCCGAGAGGTTCGTCACCAGCAGCTGCAGCGGGTGGCCCTCGACGTACGCGGGCGCGGGGGTCACGCGCACCAGCAGGTCGAGCAGCGGCCGCAGGTCGGTGCCGGGCTCGGCCAGGTCGAGCGTCGCCGTGCCGGCCTTCGCGTTGGTGTAGACGACGGGGAACTCGATCTGCTCGGCGTCCGCCCCGAGGTCGATGAACAGCTCGTACACAGCGTCCAGCACTTCGGCCGGCCGCGCGTCGCCGCGGTCGATCTTGTTCAGGCAGACGACGACCGGCAACCGGCGTGCCATGGCCTTCTGCAGGACATAGCGGGTCTGCGGCAGCGGACCCTCGCTCGCGTCGACGAGCAGCAGCACCGAGTCGACCATGAGCAGGCTTCGCTCGACCTCGCCCCCGAAGTCGGCGTGGCCCGGGGTGTCGACGATGTTGAGATGCACGCCGCCGTACTCGACCGCGGTGTGCTTGGCCATGATCGTGATCCCCTTCTCCCGCTCCAGGTCGAGCGAATCGAGGACCCGTTCGGCGACCTCCTGGTTCGAGCGGAAGACGCCGGTCTGGTGCAGCAGCGCATCCACCAGCGTGGTCTTGCCGTGGTCGACATGGGCCACGATGGCGATGTTGCGCAGGTCGTCGCGCGTCGCCAGCTCCGTCGCGCTGGTCATAGTGGTCTCCTGCTGTGCGGGCATGCGTGAGTCTCGCT
>JBJKRK010000026.1:0-4188 GCA_046704705.1 Candidatus Limnocylindrales bacterium
GCCCACGGTCCGCGTGGACGGGCGGCGGTTCCAGCAGCGGCTGCAGCGGAATCCCCCGCGTGACGGGTGCGCGGCCGCTCTCGCCGATGAGCGAGGCAACGAGGAGGAGCGCGCCAACGGTCACGGCGCCGAGCGTGCCCGTTCGCACCCGGGTGCTGCGCGCCACGCGCCCGAGGGCCGGCGCCACCTCGAGGGCGGCCTTCTGGCGGAGGGCCGCCGGCGGGCGCGTCGGATCGCCGATCGCGTAGTCGGTGGCCGAGCCGAAGATCAGGGCGGCCCAGCCGAGCAGGGCGATGAGGCTCAGCGTGAGCGTCGTCAGACCGCCGGTGAAGACGACGAGTGGGGCGAGCGCGAGTGAACCCACCGCGAAGATCGTCTCCACCCAGACCACGCGCAGCTCGCGTGCGGTGCCGGAGCCGCGGAACTTCGGCGTGCGGAGAAAGACGCCATGCTCCTCGATCAGCCCCCGCGCACAGGCGAGGGAGACGACCCAGGAGAGGCTGAGATTGACCTTCATCGCCTCGAAGGCCTCGCCCACGGCGACGCGGGTCGCCACGCGCAGACCCCAGAGGTACCGCACCAGCCCGAGGACGATGTAGAGGACAGGCAGGATGATGCCGATGCCGGTGAGCCGCTGGACCACGAACGGGCGCCCCGTGATGACGCCCAGCGCCGTGGCGGCCACGAAGAGGGTGAAGCCGAGCGTGAGCGCATCGTTGAACCACCACAGGCCGCCGAGCAGGTAGTCGCGGCGCTGGCGCAGCGTCAGGCCGGACCTGCTCCAGGGCATCAGCGCTCCCCAGTGCCTGCGCAGGATCTGGATGCCGCCAAAGGCCCAGCGGAAGCGCTGCTTGCGGAGCGCCTCGTACGTCAGGGGCATGATGCCGCGCCCGAACGCCGTCGGGAGGTAGATGCCTCGGCCGCCACGCGCGAGCATGCGCAGGCTCGCCTCGGCGTCCTCGGTGATGATCTCCTCGTCCCAGCCGCCGATCGCGTCGAGCTCGCTGCGGCGGATCAGGCCCATGGTGCCGGCGAAGATGATCGAGTTCCGGTACGAGCGGCTGATCATGCCGACCTGGAAGAAGTAGGCGAAGCCGGTGTGACAGGCACGGTAGAACGCGCTGTCCTCCCAGGCGCGGTACTCCTGCGGCGTCTGGAGGAAGGCGACGGTCGGGTCGCTGAAGTGGGGGACAGTCTCTTTCAGGAAGTGACGCTCCACGACGTAGTCGGCATCGACGATCCCGACGATCTCGACGTCCTCCGGCAGGTGTTCGCGGCCCCAGTTGAGGGCTCCCGCCTTGAAGCCGGGCCAGTGCTCCAGGTGGACGAACTGGACCCGCCAGCCGGCGTCCCGCAGTCGGGCGCACTCGTTCTCGAGTGGCCGCCAGAGTTCCTCGTCGGTGGTGTTGTTGTCCAGCACCTGGACGACGAGCGCCTCGCGCGGGTAGTCGATCGCGACGAGCGAGCGAATCGTCTCGATCACGAGGTCAGGCGGTTCCTGGTGCGCCGGCACCTGCAGGCACACCGTGGGCCAGCGGGTCGGCGGCGCCGGCAGCGGCGGGACGCGCACCGGCCTCCCCAGCGCGTCGAGCATCTCGTAGACGCTCGCCGCCATCAGCCCGAGCGCCCCGAACTCCAGGAGGAGCAGCACGAGCCCGAGGAGCAGGCTGAGCGGCGAGTCGACCAGCACGAGCGTGACGGCCACGAGGTACACGAAGTAGATCGCGGTCGCCACCACCAGGCTGGCGACGACCAGCGTGCCGGTCGCCCACCAGGTTCGCGGCATCAGGAGCGCGACCACGACCGTGGCGGTGACCACCGGGACGACCGCGGCGTCGAAGCGGGTGCCGCTGACGATGAGCTGCACGACGACGCCGATGGCCGCGCCCAGCAGGATGCGCCACAGTCGGGCGCCGAGGTGCAGGCGACCCGCCGTGAAGAGCAGCAGCGTGGCCAGGCAGAGCGTCAGGGCGGACGCGGCGAGATAGCTATCGAGCATGATGGCGCCCGCTCAGGAGCGACCGGGCAGGCCGCCCGTCCCGGTGCCTGCGCCCGGAGCGTGCTGGCGGCCGATCATATGCCGGCCCTGCGCCCGGCCAGCGCGCGCGCGCCGACCACGACCACGATCGCGCCGACGGTGGCAAGGACGATGCTCTGGAGGTTCAGGCCCGAGATCGTCCCGGCGTGCAGCGCCGAGGCGATGAGGCCACCGGCGATGGCACCGATGACGCCGAGGACGATCGTGCCGATGATGCCCTCGCCCCCTCCGACCAGGAACTTCGCCAGGTAGCCGGCGATCGCTCCGAGGATGATCCAGCTCAGCAGGCCCATGGGTGTCTGCCTCCTATTCGTGTGCGGTGGCCGCCCGGGACGCCGTTTGCCGGCGCCCATCCGGTTCGCGGGACGGGCCGCCAGCAGCCGACACGTGCCGGCGCGAATGAGCGCTCCACCTGGTTCATGCGCTCGTCGGATCCGGCGCGGCGGCGAATCCCGGCAGGATCCGCTGACGGCACGCCGACGTGTCTGTCGAATACGTCGCCCGAAGGTCGCCTGCCGCGGCGCGGCCCGACTCGGCAAGGTGCCGCGTCCCGAGGGCGTGCCGCGTCCCGAACTCGGGCCCGGCCAGCCTACCCGCCGTCCTCGCCATTCCCCCTCGCAGCGGCCATCCCCGGTCTTGCAGCCGCATCGCAAGTGGGCGGGCTGCAAGACGACTGCAAGCCCGAGGTCGCTAACGGCGTCCGGCGCGGGTCGTTCACCCTGACGGGAGATCCGTCGAGATCCGACCGGACGCCCCGGCACGAGGAGGAACGCATTGGCACCACCTGCACGAGACGCTCTTGGACCCCGACAGGTCGATCCCGCTCGGCTCGGAAGGAGCGCCCTCCCTCGGGACGGGGGAAGCGACGCGCTGCTTGGCCCTGGGCAGGCGCTGCTCCGTGGGCCGTTTCCGGTGGACCGATGAGCACGGTCTTCGTCGACTGCGACGCAGCGCTCGTCCAGTGGCTGCCGTCCGGACGACCGCAGGCCGACCTGCGGCTCAGGCCGGGCGCCCGCGAGGGGCTCGACCGCCTGGCGCAGGGGAACACGGTCGCGATTCTCGTCGACCCGACACTGAAGGATCGCCTGCTGCCGCACCAGCAGGATGACCGCCTGGCCCTGGTGCGGCATGCGATTCACACGATCCGTCCCCGTCCGATCGTCATCGCCTGCCCGCATGGCGCCGAGCGCTGCGAGTGCCGCAAGCCGGGCGTCGGGCTCGTCGAGCGCGCCCGTGCCAGGCTGGGCATGCGAAGCGCGGGTTGGCTCATCGGCGCGGACGATCGCGACCTTGGCGCCGGGCGTGCCGCCGGGCTGCGCACCATTCTCATTGCGCCGGCGCTGGATGGCCTGCGGCGGAGCGCGCTCGTCAGCGGCGAGTACCACGCGCGGAACCTGCTGGACGCGGCGAACTGGCTGCTGCTCCAGGCCGTGTTTCCCGCATCCACGCCGCCGGCCCGCGCGTAGGCGCGCCGCGCGGAAACCCGCGCTGCGCAGGTGCCCCGCGCGGAACCCCGCACTGCGTAGGCGCGCCGCGCGGAACCCCGCACTGCGCAGGTGCCCCGCGTGGAAGCCCGCGCCGCGTCTGTGCAACGATCCCCAGCGAGTCCCCGTAGATCGCCAGGTGAGCGACCCCGCGTAGCCTTCGGTCATGCTCGCGACGCTGCTGACCGCGGTCGTCGACGGGCTGGACGGTGCGCTCGTCCGCGTCGAGGTCGATGTCGCGCCAGGCCTGCCCGTCTGCCACATCGTGGGGCTCCCGGACGCTGCCCTGTCGGAGGCCCGGGAGCGGGTGCGAGGCGCCATCCGCAACAGCGGCTTCGACTACCCGCCGTCGAGGATCACGGTGAATCTGGCTCCCGCCGGGCGCCGCAAGTTCGGCGCCGCATACGACCTCGCCATCGCCATCGGGATCCTTGTGGCGTCCGGCCAACTGCACACTGGCGGCATCGCGTGTGCGCTCCTGGGTGAGCTGTCGCTGGGCGGCACGGTCGAGCCGGTGCCCGGCGTTCTGCCCATGGTCGCGACTCTCAAACATGCCGGTGTGCGCTCCGTGGCCGTTCCCGCACCGAACGCGTCGGAGGCAGCGCTCGTGCCGGGGATGCAGGTGATCGGCGTGGGCGGCCTCGACGACGCGGCGCGCGTCATCGC
>JBJKRK010000027.1:0-2692 GCA_046704705.1 Candidatus Limnocylindrales bacterium
CTCCCGTCGGAGCGGAACGCGCCGCTTCCGTCTCCCGAGCTTGCGGCCGGCGGCACCACGCCGTCCACCACGTCGTCGACCACCTGTTCCAGCACGTCGGCGGCGGTTCGGCCGCGGTGGGGCGCGACAGCTGCCTGCCCATCTGCATCCGCCCCTGCCCCGGCCTCCGCTTCAGCCTCGGCTTGCGCCTCCGCCCGACAGACGGCCGGCATCGCGCGTGCCAGCGCGCGGAGCCGTTCCCCTTCGGCCCGTCCCGGAGCGGGCAGCCAGCGTGCCTCGGCCGACCCGACGTTCGAGCGCGCACGGACGATCGTTGGGACGATCGTTGGCACGAAGCGCCCACGCGCGACGAGCTCGAGGGCGTACAGCGTCGCGGCGGCAAGGTAGCGAAGCGACGCCCCCATCGAAATCGCCTCGGCCAGCTCGAGCGCAGGGAGCAGCTCTGCCGCCGCAAGCGGCTCGACGGCGAGCGTCGGTACCGACCAGCGTCGCAGGTCGGCCGAGCCGCCTTCGCGGGTGCCGCCGGCCGCAAGCTCGGGAGACGGAAGCGGCGCGTTCCGCTCCGACGGGAGCCAGACGGCCAGGAGCGCGCCGCGGGCCCCGGTGACGGCTCGACGGGCAGCCCCGTCCTCGTTCGACGTCAGCAGTGCTGCCAGACCTTCGGGCGTCAGCGCCCAGGGGTGCGGAGGCGGCGCCCCAACCCCGGCGGGCCCGGCTCGACGGCGAGCACCCGTGCGACGGACCTCGAAGGCCGCGGCGTCTTCCGCCCAGAGGTGGAGCCGATGGTCGAGGCCCCAGAGGGCGTGGAGGATCTGCATCCGCGGTGGAGGTGCCGATCAGGTCGGTCGGTCCGGCTTCGCCGGCACGAATGGACGCAATCCGTTCCCGGCCAGCCATGCGCGCGCCCGGCCCAGGCGGCGGTCGTCGGTGAAGCGACGAAATCGCCCCAGCTCACCGGGGACGTCGGCGAGCTCGTCCTTGAAGCGCCGGAACGGCCCGCGGCCACTGAGGGCACGCTCGAGCCGGTACGCCAGCGTGTCGTCGCTCACGGTGGCCAGAAACTCCTCCATGTCCTCGAAGCCGGCACGGGACCCGAGCGAGTCGAACCGCAGCCAGCGTTCCTCGGGCTCCTCGCCGTCGGCGTCGAACTCGTCGTCCTCGTGTTCGCCGTCGGCGTCGAACTCGTCGTCCTCACCGAACATCGGCGACACCAGGTGAACCTCGCCCGTCCGCAGGTCGAGCTTCCCGCCGGTCAGGTTCGGGTCTCCCTCCAGCGCGAGCGACAGCTCGTCGAGGTCGACCGGCATGGACCGCAATTCGGGCGACGGCCCCGACCCGAGCGCGGCGTCGATCTCGAGCGCCAGGTCGTCGTCGCCCTCGGCACCGCGGGCACGGAGCGCATCCCTCGCCTGCCGGGCCGCATCCGCAGCGCTGGGCACGCCCTGCGCGAGGCCGAGCAGGACTGCCTCGCCCGCATGCTGCGGGAGGTCGGGCATCAGAGGGGCGATCACCGGCTGCAGCGCAGCAAGCGCCCCCGCGCCGTCGTGTGTGTAGAGCGCCCCGGTAAGGGCGCGGTAGGCGGTCTCGATGGGATCGTCCTGCTGGGCCGTCATGCAGGCCCGAGTCTAGCCGTCCATCTGCCGTGGGCGTCGCTGGCGACCGCTGAGGAGTCTCAGGGAATGTCAGATGTCGCTCGTGCGATCGATCGTCGTCCCCCGCACCTCGGCCAGCTCGGCCTCCAGCCGTGCCACCTCCTCGCGGAGCTCGGCAAGGCGGGCCTCCAGCGGCGCCTGATCCCTCCGCTGCAGCCTGCGGCGGCGCCGCATCGGGCGATCGAACCCCTCGTCCCAGTCCAAATCCCAGGGCTCCGGGCCCCGGTACCGCCCGGGCCCATCCCAGACGGGGGCGTCATACGCCCACGGGCCGCACCCATGCCCGGCCCAGTGTCCATGCCAGCAGCCCATCATCAACCTCCCGCGCCTCTCTCCAGGCGCTCATAGCGAACCAGGAACTCGTCGATCAGCCGGCCCCGCTCCTGCATGACGTCCGCCCACTCGTCCAGAATCGCCCGGCCGGCGTCGGAGAGTCGGTAGTCGCGCCGGGGCGCGCCGTGCGACGGCGTCCAGTCCGATTCCACGAGCCCTGCGGCCTCGAATTCCCGGAGCGTCCGGTACGCCATCCCAACGTCCACGCCGTCCGCGGCGACCCCCAGCTCGTCCAGCCGCTGGATCAGCGCGTAGCCGTGGGTACCGCCTTCCGCGATCAGCAGGAGCACGAACGGCTCCAGCCAGCGGCCACGCCGTCCGCCGCGGACCCAGCCGCGGTGGCGATGTCCGTGGTGGTGATATCCGTTGGCATCCATATGCCGATAGCATATAGATGCTGATCCATGGAGACAGGGCCGAACGGCCCCACTTGCGCTCGTGGTCTCGGTCCGGGCGGCCCGAGTTGGCCACATTCACACCGGTGGAACCCTGGGCCGGGCGGCCCCACTTGCGCTCGTGGTCTCGGTCCGGGCGGCCCGAGTTGGCCAGATTCACACCGGTGGAACCCTGGGCCGGGCGCCGGGCGTGGGCGCGGAGTCGATGGGCGGGATCCGCGGGCTCGCACATCGCCGGCTGTGCTCGTGGATCCCTGGCGGGCCTCCCGGCTGCGGGTGAGGACGAGCCCGCACGCGGCCGCGACCCGTCCT
>JBJKRK010000028.1:0-7430 GCA_046704705.1 Candidatus Limnocylindrales bacterium
CGAGACTCAGACCGCGCGCAGCCAGTCGAGGCACCTCGACCGCCGTGCGGGCCGCCGCTGCGCCGGTGGCAGAACGAGCACCGAGATCCTCCACCTCCCCGAGCATGAGCTCCACGATCCGTTCCTCTGAACCCTCGGTCACGTCGACCACGCCCACGGTCTCCCCCTCGCGCAGGACGGTGGCGCGATCGCAGACCGCTCCGATCTCGATCATCCGGTGCGAGATGAAGATGACCGAGTGGTCGCCGCCCTTCCGCTGGGCGATGACATCGAGGACGCGCTCGGTGAGGTTCGCCGGCAATGCCGCCGTCATCTCGTCGAGCATGAGCACGTCCGGGTCGATGGCGAGCGCGCGGGCCAGATCGACGATGCGGAGCGAGGCGAGCGGCATCCGGCGCGCCAGGCTCGACACATCGAGATCCGCCAGGCCGAGTTCGCCAAGCCAGTGCCGGAATGGTTCCTCGGGCGTCTCCGTCAGGCGCAGGTTGGCTCTGATGTCGAGGTCCGGGATGAGAGCCGGCTCCTGGTACACGGAGACCAGCCCGCCTCGGCGCGCCTCGCCCGGCGAGTGCACGGTCCGCTCGCGTCCCCGTACGACGATCCGGCCAGCGTCGGGATGGACCGCGCCGGTCAGGATCTTGACGAAGGTGCTCTTTCCGGCGCCGTTGGCGCCGATGAGCGCATGGACCTCACCCGGGCGCACGGACAAGGAGGCCGCACGCAGGGCGGTGACGGCACCGTACGTCTTGGAGACGTCAGTCGCCTCGAGGAGGAGATCCGCGGTGGTCTGTGTCATCGGTCCCAATGAGGGACGGGGGACGCCGGCCGAGGCCGGCGCCCCCCGTGAAATGTCATGGACGGGTGTCTACTCGCCCGGGCCCTTGCAGGCGACTGCCTGGTCCGGGGTGTACGTGGTGTAGTCCGCGATCTGCAGGCCGAGCGGCCACAGCGGATCCAGTCCCTGGACCGACTGCCACGACTTCAACGTGGCCCTGCCGGCCTCCGTCGTGTTGTCGGCAAGGACCGGGGTCAGGAGCACCGTGTTCGGCTGGCTCGCCGACGGGTCCGTCTGGATCTTCTCGCCGTTCAGGATCTTGAGCGCCAGCGCAACGCCGGCACCGCCGACAGCCGCGGTGTTGGTCACAGCGGCACCCTCGAGACCCGGGAAGTTCGTCGTGTCGAGGAGCTGGGTGACGAACTGGCCGAGGTCGGCGTCGACGATCGGAACGAACTTCTTGCCTGAGGCCTTGATCGCGTCGACGACCTGCGCACCCTGGCCCGAGGACCAGATGCCGTCGATCTTGTCGTACTGGCCGCTGGCGATGAAGTCATTGGTCAGCTGCGTCGCCGTCGCCGGATCCCACTGGGTGAAGACGCCGTCGAGGGTCGGGACGACCTTGATGTTCGGGTAGTCCTTCAGGACGTTCTTGAACCCGATGTCGCGGTCGGAGTCGGCGGGGTGACCGGCCAGACCGCGCATGTAGTACACGGTCCCCTTGCCGCCGAGCTTGTCGAACAGCCACTTCGCGCCGATCTCGGCGTACTTCACCTGGTTGTTGTAGAGGTTGTACGTGTTGGGGTCGGTTACGTAGGCATCGACCGAGACGGTCACGATGCCGGCGTTATGGGCCTCTTCGAGCGCCGGGTTGAGGGCGCTCGGATCGTTCGGGTTGAAGACGATCGCGTCTACACCCTTGGCGATCAGGTCGCGGATGTCGGAGAGCTGACCGGCCGCATCCGTGTTGCGGTGAATGGTGGTCAGCTGAGAGACCTGGCCGGATGCGAGCGCCTCGGCCTTCGCGGTGCAGACCTGTTCCTCGCGGAACCCGTTGCCCACACCGCCGCCGTTGGAATACCCGATGGAGTACGCCTTGGCGGCCGCACCGCCGCCCCCCGACGGAGCCGGTGACGTACTGGAGGAGCACGCCCCGACGACGAGGATCGCGATCGCCGCGAGCGCGACCGCCTTGCGGGCTTTTCCGTCCCGATTCATGGACCGAATTCCTCCCTCCCTATGGATGCTGTCTCCCCGCTTGCGAGCCCTCAGTCATGGCTCACCGCGCGTGACCGGACGGTCGTCTCGCCTATCCACCTCCTGACTGGGACGACTGGCCGATGCGCAGACTGCACTCCCAGTCTGGCCGTCGGCGTTCGGCGCCAGCAATGGCAATTGCGGCTGAGAAACTGACAGGAGCGGCGGCGCCTCCGCCGCTCACCGGTCACCGCCTGCCCCGAGTCTCCCGCCGGACCCGGCCGCCGCGAGGGCGGCCTTGCGCGCGCGGAAGTCGTCCAGGATCGGCTTCGTCTGCGTTGCGCCAACGCGGGTGACTCCGAGCGCGAGCACCGCCACGAGAGCGTCGAGCGTCCGCACGCCGCCCGCCGCCTTCACGCCGACATGTGGCGACACGGAACGGCGCATGAGGGCCAGGTCCTCGTGCGTGGCGCCACCCGGGGCGAAACCCGTGGAGGTCTTCACGAAGTCGGCGCCGGCAGCTTCGGAGAGGTGGCATGCGCGCACTTTCTCGTCGTCGGTGAGGTACGCGTTCTCGAAGATCACCTTGACGAGGGCGTCCGCCTCGTGCGCCACCCGCACAACCGCCTCGATGTCGGCCTCGACGTCACCGTCACGCCCGGACTTCAGGGCAGCGATCTGGAGCACCATGTCGAGCTCGACCGCCCCGTCCTCGAGAGCCCGGCGCGCCTCGAACACCTTCGTCTCCGTGAGATGGTTGCCGTGGGGAAAGCCGATGGTTGCCCCCACCGCCACGTCGGTGCCGGCCAGGATCGCCGCGGCGCGCCGGATGTCCGCCGGGCGGCAGCACACCGAGGCCACATCGTATTCAGCGGCCAGCCGGCAACCAGCCTCGATGAACGCGTCGTCCAGCTCGGGCTTCAGGAGCGAGTGGTCGATCGCCTTGGCCACATCACGGTAGGACAGCGTGTCGATGCTCAGCGTCATGTCGCTCACTTCATGTACGGCCGGAGGACGTCACGGGCGATCAGGAAGCCGCGCTTGACCAGCTCGTCGGTCCCCTCGAACGAGCGGTCTTCGTGTTCCACGCAGACGACGCCGTCATAACCGGCGCGGTACAGCGCGGCCAGGAACCGCGGCCAGGGCACCTCGCCGAGCCCCGGCAGGCGCGGCACCTGCCAGCCCATGCCGAGGGACAGGATGCCCCGCTCGTACAGGCCGTCCCGGTCGATCTCGAGATCCTTCGCGTGGACGTGGTAGATGCGCGGCCCGAACTCGCGCACCACCCGTTCGATGTCGATCATCTGCCACACGAGGTGCGACGGGTCGAGGTTCAGCCCGACCGTCTCGCCGAACGTCTCGAACATCCGCCGCCAGATCCGCGGCGAGTAGGCGAGGTTGTGGCCGCTCGGCCACTCGTCGTAGCTGAAGATCATGGGGCAGTTCTCGATGCCGATCCGGACCCCGTTGTCCCGCGCATGCCGCACGAGGTCGGGCCAGATCGTGAGCGCCGCCTCCCAGTTCTGGTCCAGCGTGCGAGCGGCGTCGGATCCGATGAAGGTGTTCACGACCGGCACGCCCATCAACCGTGCCGCCACGATCACCTTCCGGAGGTGCGCGATCACCGCCGCCCGGTGCTCAGGGTCGGGATGCAGCGGGTTCGGGTAGTAGCCCAGCCCGCTGACACTCACCCCCTTCGAGGCCAGTTCGTCCACGATCTCGCGGGCCCGTTCGGCGGACAGGTCCGTCACGTCGATGTGGCAGACGCCGGCGTAGCGCCGTTGCGCTCCCTCTCCGGGCGGCCACGAGCACACCTCGAGCGCCTCGAATCCACTCGCGGCGGCCCAGTCCGCGACCTCCATCAGCGGGGTCTGCGGAAACGGCGCCGTCAAGAGGCCCAACTTCATCGGTTCCCTCCCCTGGCAGCTACGGCCGTGCGACGTCAGCGTCGGTGTGGTCGCCGGGTCGGTCGACCTCCACCCAGCGCCCGAGCCGCGTGCTCTCGAGCACGGCATCGCCGATGCACATCTCCTCGTGACCGTCGGCGAAGGTGGCGTACACCGGCCGCTCGGACGGCTGCCCGGCAATGATGTCGCCGTAGATGGCGGAGAAATGCGCGGCGAAGGTGTCGGCAAAACCTTCCACGTGGCCGCCCGGCAGGCGGGCCGCCCGACGGCCGGCCTCGTTCATCAGCCCGGGATTCCGCAGCAGGAGTTCGTTCGGTCGCTCGCGGTGGCCCAGCCAGAGCACGTCCGGCTGCTCCGAATCCCACGCGGCGGCGGCGGTGGAGCCGTCGATCTCATACGAGAGCGAGTTCTTCCGGCCCTGACTGATCTGAGAGATCGCCACGAGCCCCCGCGCGCCGCCCTCGAAACGCAGGAGGATCGCGGCCACATCCTCGGTCTGGATCTCACGGGGGACCGTCTCGCTCGTACGCTCGGTGGCGAAGGTCTGGACCGCGCCGGTGGGTTCGCGGCGAACAGGGATGAACGTCGACAGGTCGGCCATGACGGCCGCCACGCGTCGCCCCGTGAGGAACGTGAGCAGGTCGAGCCAGTGCGACCCGATGTCCCCGACGGCCCGCAGCGCGCCTCCCTGGTCCGGCTCCAGCCGCCAGTTCCAGTCCGACTCGAGCGCGAGCCAGTCCTGGAAGTAGCGGCCGGTGACGAAACGAATGTCGCCGAGCCCGCCCTTCGCGATCTCCGCGCCCAGGTGTTGGTTGAGCGGGTAGAAGCGGATGTTGAAGTTCACCGCGTTCACCACGCCTGCCGCGGTCGCCCGGCGCACCAGGTCGGCCGACTCGCTCGACGTCAGGGCCAGCGGCTTCTCGCAGACGACGTGACGCCCCGCCTCGACGATCCGGACCGTCTGGGCGTAGTGGAGGTGGTTGGGCGAAGTGACGTGCACGGCGCCGACATCCGCGTCCGTGAGCAGCTCCTCGAGCGTGCCGTACGCGCGGGGGATGCCCAGCTCCTCCGCCCGCATCCGCCCGTGCTCGGGCGTGTCCTCCAGGATGCCGCGGACAGGCACGCCGATCCGGCGCAGCGCCTCGATGTGCACCGTCCCGATGAACCCGCTGCCGATGACCGCCGCACCGACCTCGCTCAGCCGTGCCATCGCCGAGCCCGCACCTCCCATGCCTCCACCCGGCCGGAGGCAACCCGACCGGCAACCTCATCCCGGGTTGGGCGCAGGGCCCCGGGAATCGGCTCAACCCTCATCACGACTATACGAGCGTCCTGCCCCGGCACGCGCAGGGCCATCTGGCACGTCCACTCGGCTGCTGCCGCATCACCCGCCGAGCCTGGCCGCTGGATCACCCGCCGAGCCTGGCCGCTGCATCATCGGCCGAGCCTGGCCGCTGCATCATCGGCCGACCTCGACCGGCGCTCCTGCCGCGATCGAGCGGTACGCGGCGTCCACGATTTCGACGGCCCGCAGGCCGTCGATCCCGGTGACGGCGGGCTCCCGGTCGTCGCGGACCACGGCGACGAACTCGGCGAGCATCCCTTCGTCCGAGTCCGGGCCGAACGAGCGCCAGGCGATGCCGGCCTCGCGGGTCCCGTACACGGCGATGCGCTGCCGGAAGGCGTCGACGTGCCAGGCGCCGCCCGTGCCGACGGCGGTGAGCGACAGGCCGCCCCAGGTCGGATACGAGCGTGGCTTGCTCCAGCTGCAGTCGATGGTGGCGGACGCGCCGTTCGCAAAGCGCAGCGAGACCAGACCTCCAGTCTCGACCCCGGTGAAGCGCTCCTGAAGGACGCGGTTCGCCACCGCATACACCTCGACGACCTCCGAGCCGAGGACCCAGCGATACAGATCGGCCAGGTGGACGACGTGGTCGGTGACGGCGCCGCCGCCCGAGAGTGCGGGGTCGACGAACCATGCAGCATGAACGTCCGGCATGGTCCCGGTGTTCACGCCTTCCAGGAAGACGGGCCTGCCCAGGTCACCGGAGCGAACCGCGGCTTCGAGCGTGCGCACCGCGGGGTTCCACCGCGTGGGGAACGCGGTCATCAGGCGCACGCCGGCGCGCTCGCACGCCGCCACGATGGCCCGCGCGTCGGCCACGGTCGTGGCCAGTGGCTTCTCGCACAGGACGTGCACACCCGCGGCCGCGGCCAGCTCCACGAGCTCCCGGTGCCGGGCGTTCGCCGAGGCGACGACCACCCCGTCCACCCGCTCGAGGAGCTCGCCCGGGTCACCGAACACGCGCGTCCCCACGGGCTCCGCCACCTCGGTCGCCCGCGCCGCGTCCCGGTCCCACACGCCGACGAGGTGTGCGCCCGGCAGCCCCGCGAGGAGCGCGACGTAGGTCGGCGCGTGGACGTGCTCCGCCGAGAGGATGCCGATCCGGACGAGCGATCGATCACCGGCTGCGCTGGCCATCAGCGGGCCTCCTTCGATGCGGGACGCGGAGCGAGACGGACCACGCGGCCGGTGCGCGCCGACTCGTCGGCGGCAAGCGCGAGGCGCAGCGCCTCGAGCCCGTCGTCAGGCCCGATCCGCGCATCGGTGCCGTCGCGGATCGCCCGGGCGACCTCCGCGAGCTCGAGGCGGAAGGGGTCCCCGGCGAGCGCGGTGTCCGCCATCGCCGTCACGCCGCCCTCCCCGGCCCCCGCGAGGAGCGACGGGTGCACCGGCGCCGTGCTCGCCGAGTCGTACTCGATGAGCCCGTGGGATCCGGCGATCTCGAATGCCGTCTGGAACGCCGGCGGGGCGTAACCCCACGACGCCGAGACGTGGCTGATCGCGCCCGTCGCGTGTGTGAGGATCGCGACGGCGTGGTCGACGCCCGCGTCCGGGAGTGCGGCGGACGCCGACCGGCAGTGGACCGAGACGACGTCGCCGGCGACCCAGCGCGCGAAATCGAGGTCGTGGATCATCAGGTCGAGCACGATGCCGCCCGAGCGCGCGTGGTCGAAGAACCAGTGATCCGCCGGGTGGCGCGGGCGGAAGCTCGCGCGGGACAGGCGCAGCACCCCGACCTCCCCGACCGCGCCGTCGAGCACGGCGCGCCGCGCCGCGACGTACTCGGGGAAGAAGCGCACGACGTGCGCCACGAAGCACCGAACGCCCGCCTCGCGCGCGGCCTCGAGCATCGCTTCCGCGTCCGCCAGTGTGCGTGCCATCGGCTTCTCGCAGATGACGTGGCGTCCGGAGCGGGCGGCCGCGATGGCGGCGCCGGCATGGAGGTGGGTCGGGGTGCAGACATCCACCTCCTCGACCGCGTCGATGAGCTCCTCGAGCGATCCGGCCACGCTCGCTCCGCGGGTCGCCGCAAGCGCGCTCGCGCGATCCCCGTCGACGTCCTGGACGACGAGCTGCGCGCCCTCGGCCGACCAGGCGGCAACGTGCGTGGCGCCGATGAACCCGGCCCCGACGACGCCCACCTGCAACGGCCGGGGCGCCGCGGGAACCGACAGCGGCCCGCTCACTGCCCGGCTCCGTCGGGCGG
>JBJKRK010000029.1:0-10219 GCA_046704705.1 Candidatus Limnocylindrales bacterium
GATCGATCTATGGACAGGCGGGCAACCTGGTCGACGGTGCCCTGGAATCCTCCCACCACGCTCACTCGGCGACCGTAGCGCCGCGGCCGCGCGGAGACATCGGTAATGCGGCCCGGCATCACGGGGAGGATCGTCCCGAACGGGACCGGGACATCCAGGCCCGAAGCACCCGAATCAGCCGTTCGGATGACGCGGGGAACGATCTGTCCCACCAGGCTCGAACGACGATGCAGCTCCTCGTCGCCTTCGCGCTCGTGCTGTTCGGGCTCTTCCACGACCCTGTCGCGGTGTGCCTGGCCGGAGAAGGCTCACCCATCCTCACGCGGTGGGGCCTGGACGGTCGGCAGGCTGGAGTCCTGGGCGTCGCGCTCAGCACCGCAGCCACGGCCGGTTTCGCTCTCGCGGGCCTCGGCGCAGACGGCATCCTTGTGCCGCCCGATGTCGTCCCATACCTCGCCGTCGCCTCGGCGGTCTGCTCGATCGCCCTCTTCGGGCTGTTCTTCCGGCACTGGTGCGTGGCGCCGCTCGCGGTCGACCTCGTGATCGCCGGGGCCGCGCTATCGGCGGGGACCGCTGCCTGATGCCCGCCTGGATCAACCGTTCGGATGACGCCCAGGGCAACGGTCCGGGAGGAGGCTGCGGACAGGTGCGCCGATGGGACACCGGGCGCGCCGGACAAGGAGGTAGGGATGAAACGTGGGTCTGTGGTGCTCCTGGCGGTGGCCGCCCTGGTCGCGGCGAGCTGCACGTCGGCGCCGTTCACGATACACGGCGAACGGGCAGTGGGGCAGGTAGAGAACAACCTCGGCGACACGTACCACCTGGACGCATCTCAGCTCAGTGCCACCTGGACGTTTACCCGCGACGCCCCGGTCGTGGTGAGCTTCAAGTCGGGCGACGTCACGTTCGACGGGAAGTCGCTCGATACGGGCTGCTACAGCGGGCAGGCGAAGGACGGCGACGTTCTCCTCTTCCAGGACGCACACTCCGTGAGCTTCGACTCGCCTGACTCGAACCAGGGCTGCCAGCCACTGCCAGGCGCCTCGAGCTGACGGGACAAGAAGAGGGAGGATCATCGATGCCCATTCCGTCGGAACCTGTCGTGCCCGATAGACCGCTTGCCATCCGTACCCGCGGATTGGTCAAGACGTACGGCCCGCGCCGTGCCCTCGACGGCCTCGACCTGGAGGTCCCAAAGGGGGTGGTGTACGGCTTCCTCGGCCCGAACGGGCCGGGAAGACGACGACGATGCGCATCCTGACCGGGCTGATCCGGCCCGACGCAGGGGAGGTCGAGCTCTTCGGAGAACCGGTCCAGTGGCTCGACCGGGAGCCCCGCTACGGGCTGGGGGCGTTGATCGAGGCACCCGCCTTCTACCCGTATCTCTCCGGCAGGGACAACCTGCGTGCGCTGGCGGGGACGGGCGCGCCGCCGGTTGCCGGTCGCATCGACGAGGTGCTCGAGCTCGTCGACCTGCGGGATCGCGCCAAGGATGCCTTCTCTGCGTACTCGATGGGGATGCGCCAGCGCCTGGGCATCGCGGGGGCGCTCCTGAACGACCCGCCGATCCTGCTCCTCGACGAGCCGGCGAACGGGCTCGATCCCGCCGGCATCGTCGACATCCGGGGGCTCTTCCGCCAGCTTGCCGCCGCCGGCAAGACGGTCTTCGTCTCCTCCCACGTGCTGCCCGAGATCCAGCTCATGGCCGATGAGGTGGCGATCATCGCGCAGGGCAGGCTCGTGCGCGCTGGACGCCTGGAGACGCTGCTCGGTGCGTCGGGCGAGGTACGCATCCAGGTGGCACCCGACGACGTGCCGCGGGCGACCGCGCTCCTCACGGAGTTGACGTTCCAGGCGCACCCGAACGGGCGCGGGCCGGGCTGGCTGACGATCGCAGCTCCTCCCGAGAAGGCGCCCGAGCTCAACCGGTCGCTCGTCACGGCGGGCGTCGACGTATCCGGCCTCGAGGCGGGCTCCGACCTCGAAGGCCTCTTCCTCTCGCTCACGGAGGCCTGACCGATGCGCCTCGTCCGGGTTTCGCTGCTCAAGCTCATCCATCGGCCGGCCACGCGCATCACGTTCCTCGTGCTGCTCGCCCTTCTCGCCCTCGTGTACATTTCGGTCGCGGTCTCATCCAGTGCCGTCACGGTCCAGGCCGGCGAGGAGGGGATGGGCGCCATCCTCACTTTCCCGGCTGCGTACACGACGCTTGCCGGGTTGCTCCTGACGTTCGCGGGGCTCGCAGGCGCCGCGTACGCTGGTGCGATCGCGGGCACCGAGTGGAGCTGGGGCACGTTCCGGGGCGCCGTCGCGCGTGGCGAGTCGCGGAGCGCCTATGTCGTCGGCACGTTCGTCGCCATCGCGGTCTCTTCCTTCGTCGGATGGCTGTTGCTGTTCGGTGCGGGTGCGGTCCTCGTGGGGGTCGCGGCGAGCATCAGCGGCACCCCGGTGGGCGACCCCGCCGAGGCCGCCATGCTCGGTCGATTGCCCGTCCTCCTTGTCGGCGGCTGGTGGGCCGTCGCGATGCAGGTGGCGATCGGCTTTGCCGCCGCGTTCATCACCCGCAGCCAGGTGGCCGGCATCGTGGCCGTCGTCGCCCTGACGTTCGGCGAGCAGTTCGCCGCCATGGCCGTGCCGGCCGACGTGCTGCGCTTCGCGCCGATCAGCGCGGCGTCGACCCTGCTCTCCAGGGCTGCCGGCACCGGGCTCACCTCGGACGCGCTCGTCCCGCTCGCCATGACCAGCCTGTATCTCGTGCTCGCGGTGGCCGCGGCGAGCCTCCTCGCACGGCGAGCCGAGGTGGCGTAGTTCACGCGCGTCCCGCACAGACCGCGGCGGCGACTTGAACGGAGGTCGCGGCTCCGTGGCGCACGGCGGGACGGCCCTTTCTGCCGCACGGCGGGATGGCCGTTTCTGCCGCACGGCCCGTCCTGCCGCTGCGGCTCTCGCCTGCAAGCACCGCCCTGTCACGCGAGGCGCTGATGACACGACGCGCGCAGGCGCCCTGGCCACGTCTCGATCGGCGGCGCTGCCGCGCTGCGCGTGCGATCCAGCGCGGATCGCGAAGCCGGTGGCCCGGCGCACGAGTCTCCCGGCCGCGGCCTGGGACGTGCCGTGGCCCTCAGGAGCTGGGCGCGGGCTCGGCTTGACCCATGCCGGCGGGCGTCGGCTCGCGGCGGAGCGTTCGCCATGCCGCGAGCACGACGGCGCCCAGGCCGAAGATCGAGACGATGACGGTCACCATCGGGATGAAGCCGAGCAGGAATGCGACGACCAGCCCGACCACCGCGGCCAGGTACGGTCGCTGCGCCGGCACCCGGTTCGTGCGACCGAGCAGCCACTCGCCGATCCAGATGGCCGCGACCATGTATCCGACGAAGGCGGTCATCGGCCACACCACGATCAGTAGCCCGAGCGCGGCCGGGATCCCGATCACCGTGATCGCCGCGATGATCATCAGGATCGGCGGCACCAGAACGCTCAGGAGGCCGATCAGGAAGGTGCGGCCAGGCTCTTGCCCGATCAGGGTCGTTGCCTGGCGGACCTGGCGCGCGGCCAGGCCGGCGGTGAGGAGTCCGACGAGGATGGTCGCTGCCGCGTACCCGATCCAGAGCAGGATCGCGAAGGCGCCCATGAAGAGACCGAATCCGGCGATGTCGCCAGCCAGATCCCGCACCGTCCCGCCGACCTGGACATCTGCCGCACGGTTGATGGTGGAGCTGGCCTGATTGATGTCGCCGGCAATGACCGTCCCGGAGACGAGATCGGCCGTCCCGTTGATGACCGTGAGCGAGTCGAGCCTGGCGCCAGAGACCGTCGTTGCGGCGCCGTCGGCCACGAACAGCGTCTTGACGGCACCGGCGACCGTCGCGTTGCCGCTGACGACGATGACCGTCTCCGCCTGTTCGCCCGCAGAAACCTCGATGTCGCCGCCCAGGGCAATGAGCACTCGTCCGGTCTGGATGACGCCGTCGTCGGCCGCGATCGCGACTCCGGCGACACCAAGCGCCAGCACGCCGCCGGCGAACAGCGAGAGAAGCTTCCTCATCGCCCACCCTCCCTCGAGCCTTTCCCTGCCCTGCGCATCCGGCCCAGGACCTCTCCACCCTGCTTGACAGGAATCCCGATCGTCCACAGGGACCGAGCTTCTGTCCTCACTCAAAAGGGTGAATAGGGAGTGAGCCGTGCGTGAGGGAGTGGCTGGAACGCAGCGCCCGACAACAGGTGCCCTTGAGGCCGGCCGGAGGCAAGGGAAAACCCCCTGGTCAGTCGGTAGCCGCGTCGCCCTTCGTGCCCTGCGCCGCGATCGACAAGCCGGCGCCCGCGGTGATCTGCGCTGCGCGGGCCGTCACCGCGTCCGGCGTGATGCAGCCCGCGTGCAGCCCGGCCGCGACGGCCTCGGTGCGGTTGTGCGCGCCGAGCTTCCCGTACGCGTGCGTCAGGTGCGACTTCACGGTGTTGCGGGAGAGGTAGAGCGCCTGTCCGATTTCATTGACACTCAGGCCGCTCGCGGCAAGCCGGAGGACATCCCGCTCCCGCCGGGTGAGTGGCTCGATCAGGTGTGTCCTGGGGGCGGTAGAGGCGGTTCTTGCAGCGTCTCTCCGGTTGCCTGCGACTGACCGGCGCAGCGCGGCTGCCAGGAAGAGCACGAAGGCACCTTCTCCCAGATACAGCGCGATTCGGGCGAGGCCGGAGGGGTCGTGCAGCCAGGGATGGCCCCGCAGCGCCACGAGGAGCACGGCACCCACCATCCCCAACAGCAGAGCGACGCCGCCCGACTCGAAGATGAACGCACAGACCATCACGGGAACGAGGAGGAGCAGGAACACCCCGCCGCCCGGGAGGATCGGCTGGCTGATGTCCGCGAGCAGCACCACGAGTGCCACGAACACACCCGTGACGCCATAGCGCACGAGTCGTCCTGGCCTGGTCGCTACCCCGACCGTTGCTGCTGCCACGGGCGCATCACGGAGAAGGGTGAGCACTGCCTGTCGCACGAGACCCCCAATCTCCCTGACGGGGACGTGTCCTGCAAGGGCCGACCGTCCCAGCCCGGCGAGGCGGGAGGTCGGTTTCGGGCCCATTCACCCGTTCGGGTGACGACCGCCACTACCTCTCCGTCGTATGACAGCGCTGTCGACTGACCTGGACCAGCCGGGAGGGGATTCGGACACATGAACGTGCTCGTCGCATACGCCAGCCAGCATGGTGCCACCCGAGGGATCGCCAAGCGCATCGCAGAGCGCCTGCGCGGCGCGGGCCACCAGGCCGAGGCGCTGTCGGTGACGGCCGCGGGCGACATCGCAGCCTACGACGCGTTCGTCGTCGGGAGCGCGGTGTACATCGGGCACTGGCAGAAGGAGGCGCTGGCCTTCGTGCGGAGCAACGGGGACCGCCTGCGCGAGCGTCCCACGTGGCTCTTCAGCAGCGGCCCGCTGGGTGAGTCGCCGGTGGACGATCAGGGGCGCGACAAGCGGAAGACCGCCGCGCCCGAGGAGCTCCCCGAGCTGCGGGAGCTCGTCCAACCGCGGGACCACCAGGTGTTCTTCGGCGCCCTGAACCCCGACGACCTGCCGATCATCCCGCGCCTGATGCGGCTCCTGCCGGCCGGCAGGAAGCTCCTCGAGGAGGGCGACTTCCGTGACTGGGCCAGCATCGACGCCTGGGCGGACGGGATCGCCGTCGAGCTGGAGCCCGCTGCAACGACCGCAGCGGCGACCTGAACGGAGGGGAGCAATGAAGACGCTCACCGAGATGCTGCCCTGGGCGGCCCTGCTCGGCGTCGCCGGGGCGGCGATCTGGTTTCTCTACGAACGGGATATCGCCGCGGGTCGCTGGCTCTTCGCCGGGCTTCTCGGGGCCCACGGCCTCGTGCATCTCCTCTACCTCGTGCCCCAGCCGGCCGCGTCCACCGCAGATGCAGCAACCTGGCCGTTCGACCTGACGCGTCCCTGGCTCGCCACATCCGCCGGTCTGAACACCGACGTCATGCGGATGATCGGCATCGTGCTCGTGGCCATCGTCGTCGTCGGCTTCGCCCTGAGCGGGTTGTCGGCGCTCGGCATCCTCGTGTCGACCTCCTGGTGGCCGGGGCTCGTCACGGTCTCCTCGACCCTGTCGCTGCTCCTCATGGCCCTCTTCTTCGCGTCGGGGCTGCTGGTCGGCGTCACGCTCGACGCGGTTCTCATCTGGCTGGCGCTGGCGACGAGTTGGATGCCGAGTCCGGCGTGATCGGAGAAGAGGCGCGCATGGGGAGGCAGGAACGGATGACTCGGCTCACTGCGCAACCGCGGGCCGGCGCCTCGCGCCTGGAGCGAACCTGGCTGTGGCTCCACCGCAACCTGGACAAGTGGGGCACCCCGCTGGCGCTCTGGGTCTACCGCCGCACGCGCGGCACAGTTGCGGGACGCTTCAAGGTGGATGTGCTGCTGCTGACGACCCGGGGCCGTCGCTCGGGCAAACGGCGCACGGTGATACTCCAGTACTTCCCCGACGGCGACGCGATGATCGTGACGGCGGCGAATGACGGCGGGCGCGGCTACCCGGGCTGGTTCCACAACCTGACGGCCGACCCTGCTGCGCGGGTCGAGGTCGGAAGCCGCGTCCGATCGGTACGTGCCGAGGAGCTGCCCCCCAGTGAAGCGGCCGAGTGGTGGACGCGCATCGTCCGCCGCGACCCGAGCTACGCGCTGTACCGGCGCGCGACGAGCCGGCCGTTCCCGGTCGTGCGCCTGGTGCCATGCAGTGGAGCAGACGGGCAGGCGCCTGCCGCAAGCTCGTAGGCAGGCTCGGAGGAGCAGGCAATGGCCACACGGTTGATGGCACGTCCGGCGGGTGGTGTCCGACGAACGGTATTCGGTGTCTGGGTCGGGGGCCTGACCCTGCTCGTCGGGATGCTCTTCGTCGGGGTGACGCTCCTCACGCTCGTGACGTGGCTCGCGACGCCCGGCTACCAGGAGACCAACCCCGTCGTGGACCTCGGCTTCTTCGCACTGGGAGGCGTGCTCGTCGGAGCCGGCCTGGCCAGCCAGCTTCGTGCGCCGGAAGCGCATGTGGCGGGCTTCCAGCAGGCGGCCCTCGGGCTCGTCGCGCTTGCCGCGGCCGGGCTCGTCGGGAACAGGATCGAGCCCTTCGTGGGCGGCGTGGTCTTTCTTGCTGCGACCGTCGTCGCAGGCGTCTTGCATCCGGCGCGGGCGGAGCTGCTGCGCCGCGGAGCTGGGTTGAGCTGGCCGCTCGCCGGACTCGCGGCGTTGGCGATGGCGCCCGCGCTCGCGTACGCGACACGGGTGCTGGTGCTGGCCGTCGACGCCGGACCGTCGTGCTTCATGGGGCAGTGCGCGCGGGGGGATCGCTTCGCGGAGGTCGCGGCCCTGGCCATCGCCGTCGTCCTGGTGGCCTTCCTGGCGAGCGTGCGGACCAGCGGCTGGCGCCTGTCGGCATGGTGCGCGGGTGGCGCGGTGGCAATCCTCGGGTTTGCATCGGTGCTCCTTCCCCATGCAAGCGGGTCGCTCGACGTCGGCGGGGGCCTGGCCGCCCTGGCCTGGGGTGGCGCGATGGGGGCGGCAGCCGAATGGCAGGCACGCAGCGAACATCCCCAGCCATCCCGTCTCGATTCACCTGTTCGGGTGAGGACCGGGACGGAGATCCCTGGTATCGCTGACCGTATGCACTGGCAGGAGCGTGCGCGGGCGCACCTCGCGGATGGACCGCGCAACGGCCTGCGGACCGTCGCGGCGGCGCTCGGCGTATGTGTCGGCCTGTCGGGCCTCGATCATGGTTTCTTCGAGGTCCTGCAGGGAGACACGCCGACATCCGGCCTGGTCATCCAGGCGATCGGCCCCGCCCAGCGCATGTGGATCAACGGCACCGAGGAAGCCTTCACGATCGTGCCGAACTTCCTCGTGACGGGCGTCCTTGCCTTCGTCGTCGGCCTGGCGACGATCATCTGGTCGATCGGCTTCATCGACCGACCGCAGGGTGCCCGTGTCCTCCTCCTGCTTGGCGTGCTCCTCTTCCTCGTCGGTGGGGGCATCGGGATGCTGCCGTTCCTGCTCTTCGCCTGGCTGGTCGCGCGACGGATCCACCGGCTGCCGACGTGGTGGCAGGCAGTCGTCCCGGACGGGGCGGCACGCGTTCTTTCCCGATCGTGGCCATGGCTCGTCGCCGTCGCACTCGTCCTGTATGCGTTCGCCCTCGAGATCGCGATCGTGGGCTACGTGCCGGGCGTGAGCGATGCCGATGCCCTGCTCGCGATCTGCTGGACCGCGCTGCTTGGGGTGCTGCTCGCGCTGGGCCTCGCGGTCGTCGGAGCGTCGTCGGAACAGATCGGCGGAGGTTTGGCGCGGACGAGATGACTGGTCGAGACCCTGGGCCTCGCGGTGGCTGCCCACGTCGACTCCGCGCGTCCCCACGAGGTCCAGGTGGCCCGCGATCTCCTGCGCGACGAGCTGCCTGAGCTGCCCCGGCTGCGGGCGATCGTGGGGGACGGCGGCTATCGGGGCCTGGCTCGGCTCGCCCAACGTCGCCACCTGACGCTCGACCTCAAGGCCCCGCGCCCAAGGGCACGAGTGGCTTCATTCCGCTCGCGCCGCTGTATCGGATCGAGCACGCCTTCGCCCAGCTCGGGCGCTGGCGCCGGCTGTCGCGCTGCTACGAAGGCAGCGAGGCGAGCGCCAAGGCCTGGCTGGAGGTGGCCTCGGTCGCCTGCCTCGCCTGGCGGGCGGTTATCTAGCCTGACCAACGGCGGCGGCCGGAAGCACCTTGACGAACATGCCGCCGGGTGGCGAACTTGGAAGCATGGCGGTGCGCCTACTTGTTGTGGCAACGGTCGCGGCCGGACTCTTGCTTGCCGGCTGTTCGGGGACCCATCCCGTGAGCACGCTCCTGCTTCGGAACGACAGCCCGAACTCGGCCACGGTGGAGGTTGAGACGCCGGGCCAGTTCCCCTTCGGGGCCGAGCATGCGTCGTTCGAGCTTCCGCCCTGGCACGCCGGCCTCTGCTCGTACGCCGGGTGGGGCCTCATGGCGCTCCCCGTGAGCGCTTCCATCTCGGGGCCCGCGATCGACTCCGCCTCGATCAAGAACGCCAGCCCTGCGGGCGCCGACGTCCTGATCGTCGTTGTGGGTGCGACCGGCAAGGTCGCGTTCCGGATCGCTCCTGAGCCGGTTCAGTCCACCCCCTGCGAGGCATACCGTCCCGTCGGATAGCGGCCACCGGGTATGCCCCGCGACCTCACCGTCGCGACGACGATGCGGCATCGCTCGCGCGATATTGGCCCGAGCGCCGTGCTTCATCGCGCCAGCGGCATAGCCAGGGGCCTACAGCCGCGTGAACCGACAGAGTTCGGCTACAGACCCTGAGTCCGCGCTGCAACCAGTCGGTCAACGTGCGTGCCCGCCGTCACACGATCCTCTGCCTTCGACCAGACACGCTCGGGCCGTGCGCCGTGTTGAACGCCCGACGCATCCACGTGCCCAGGCACACCATCGCTGTGCCGGCAGCTGCGTAGCCGATCTCGACCGGGTTGATGCCGGACGGCTCACGGAGGAGGACGACCTCACCCGCGATCCAGCCGACGAGGATCGCGCCCGCGGCGATCGAGCCGACTGCCCCTGTCCGTGGATGCCGGATGGTGTTCAACGTTGCGATGGCGGCGCTGCCGCCCACGACGACGGAAAGGATGAGCCCGGGCAGTGTGTAGTCGATGAACGGGGTCCCATCGAGCATCTCGAGCGGGTAGCGGTCTGCCTCCAGGCCCGCGAGGAGGGCGATACCTCCGCCGATCGCCGTCAGCCCCACGGCGCCATCGAGCGCGATAAGCACGCTCCGGGCAGCAGTCCGACCGAATGTCTCAGCCACTGACACCTCGCCTCCAGTTCTGCGTCATGGCGTGGGTTGGCCTCGATCCTCGTCCTCGTACAGGCTGCGGGCGTCACCCGAAGGGGTGATTCCCCAGGCGGTTCGATAGACCGGTCCGTCGTTTGCGCGGCGGCCGGAGCGCGGCGGCGAGCATCCCGGCCAGGCTGCCGGCAGCAAGGATCGGGACGGCCGCCTTCGCGGCGCGTGGCGGAAGCACGAGCTCGAACATCGGCACCGGGTCGCCGAGCGATCGCTGGAACGGACCGAACGGACAGTTGCCGCGGCCGATGACGAGCGCGACCCCCTCGAGCAGGAGAAAGCCCACCACGAGTCGCAGGGCCTTCGTGCGTCGTCGGGCCA
>JBJKRK010000030.1:0-4050 GCA_046704705.1 Candidatus Limnocylindrales bacterium
CTCGCGACCGGAACTGGAAACCGAGCCTTCAACCCACCCGTCACCTTCGACTCCCGAGCCGCGCTCGACGTCCAGGGCGCCCTCGCCGCTCCCGCCAGCCTCAGTTGCCGCGGTCACGTGGGTTCCCGCGGCAGCCTCACCCACCCCGGCGGCGTGCGCCACCCCCGCAGCCCCGGCCGACGGCTCCTCGTCCTGCTCCGCCCGGTACTCACGGTCTGTGCCAACTGGGTTGGCGGATTCCGGACTCGGCGCGGTGGGCTCTCCGAGCAGGCCACGGGCCGCGGCCAGCTGCTCGGCGCGTTGCTCCGTGTCGAGATACGTCCTGGTCCCGACCAGCCGGCGGAGGTGCCCGGCCTCGTCGAGAGCTACCATGACTTCCCCCAGCAGTCGCTCGTAACGTGCCGGCTCGCCCCGTGCGCTGAGTGTCGCCACCGCCGCGTCGGCGACCGCGCGTTCGACATCGGCGAGCTCGAACGGCCGCCCCGCTTCCGGATCGAACGCGGCCGCGTCGTCCGGTTGCCCGCCACGCCGCGCGCTCGTTTCGCTCGGCCGATCGCGGCCGGTGTCCTCCCATGCCCGATCGACGCGATGCTCGTCTCCCGCGCGGCCGGGCGTGATGGACGGAACGTCGCGCGGCGACCGACCCGGGGCGTCGCGCAGGCTCCCAGGACGCGTGGCAGCGGCGCCGTGTCCCCCGGGCGAGACGGCGTTCCGCGTGAGATCTCCCGCTTCCGTCTCGCCTGTGCGCGCGCCCGGGAGCCCCGCCGGGCGGAGCAGCCGCGGCTTGAACTCAAGCGTCCCACCCATGAGCTCCTCGGATTCCGCGAGCAGGGCCGCGTGCAGCCGGTACCCTGCGCCCACGCCGCCAAGCGTCGCCGCGACCATCGCTTCGGGTCCTCCGGGCTCGAGGAGCACCACGGCGCGGGCATCGGCTGCGAGAACCGGGCGCACAGCCGCGAGACCCCTGCGGAGGACGGCCGCCTCCCAGGCCCACTCGCCGCGCGGTGGGGCACCGAAGAGCGGCGTGAGCGGCAAAGCGGCTGCCGCCTCGCTGCCGAGCAGGAAGCCCGTGGCGAGGTAGGCGAACGAGAGCGTCTCGGTCGTCCAGCGGATCGGTGGCTGCGTCAGGACCAGACGCACACGGCTCCCACGTCGCTCGTCGGTGATGCTATTGCGTGCGCCGACGTCGTCTCCGGCTCCCACCGCGGCTCGCGCGGACATTGCCCGGCCTCCGTCGCCCTCGGGCCACTCGCCCCGCAGGAGGGAGACCCCGTCCCGCAGGACGACATTGCTGGCACCCTCGGCAAGCGCCTCCAGGTCGTCGCCGAAACGGGCAAGAACCCGCCCGCCAGCCATCCCCTCCAGACGCTGCACGAAGCCCCGTACCAGGCGGCAGCCGTCCTCGAACAGCAACCACGGGTTCCGTTCCCGCCACTGGCGCTCGCCGGGGGGACGCACCCGTCCGTGGGCGATCCGCAGGGAGGCGACGCGGCCCGGATAACTGTTCAGCTTGCTGGCCGGCAGCAACGCGTGCAGCAGGGCCAGGCGCAGGGCCGCCTCGATCGGGGCGGCACGCAGGTCCTCGTCGAGCCGTCCGAGGATGGCACTGAGCGCCACCAGCGTCCGTGGCGTGTACAGCGCCAGGAGCTGGTCCTGCGTCTCCCATGCACCGGGAGGCGTCGGGAAGCGGCCGCGCAGCCCGCGCCGTGCGGCCCCTCCCGCGCCGGAGTCCCGGGCGCGGCTGGCGTCGGCAGCGTCGGTCGGGACGGCGCGCTGCTCGGCGTTACCGGTCTGGCCCCGACAGCCGGAGCAGCGATAGCTCTTGCGGAACGGTGTCTCGGCATCGCCGTCCCAGATGAACTCGTCGACGACGACCGAGCGACCGCACGTGGGGCAGCGCGAGGCGAACAGGTCGTTCAGCGTCTGGCGCAGGCTCCCCTGACCGTGCGGCGCGGAGCCGAGGGCCGAGACGGCCGCGTCGAAGTGGCGGACGTCGGGTGGGCGCAGGACAACATCGGCCAGCAGCCTGCTGAGCGCGTTGGACTCGAAGGTGTAGCTGCGGCGCAGGCGGGCAATGGCCGTGCGGCCGACCCAGCCGCCGCGACCGAAGAGATCGACGACCACGTCACCCGGTCGCGTACGGCCCTCGATCTCTGCGGCAAGCAGGTTGAGCGGCGGAGGCGGCGCCAGCCGTTCGACGCTGGGCAGCGTCGGCGCGGGTTCCGGCCGGATCAGCGAGGCCCGGAGCTCAGCCATCCCCACGAAGTCTACCGATGGCGCGACGGGCGTCCGGTCGCCAGCGCACGGTCACCGGCGGTGCGGCCGGGGTCGAGCTGGCCGAACGCGGCGGAGAGGTCCCCGGCGGCGGTCAGCTTTCCTCCAGATCCTCGGGTTCCGCCTCTTCCACCTCGAAGGCCTCCTCCTCGGTGACCTGCGAGGGAACGACGCGATCGATGTCCTCGATCGTCTCTTCTTCCTCGTCGTACTCGAGCTCCTCCTCGAGGTCGATCTCCTCGCGAACCAGCGTGCCCTTCGTGTAGGGGCGCAGGTCCGAGGCCTTGGCCGAGGTGGGGAACGAGACCTTGCCGTAGTTGCGGGGATCCTGGTACGTCTCGCGGATGATGATCCGAACGTCCTTGTCGCCGATGCTGGTGACGCCGGCCGCGTACTGGTTGCCATCGGCGAGGAGCTTCAGCAGTCGGGCCGCGACGCGCGGCTCGACCATGCCGACGAAGACCCCGTTCGAACGGGCCACGAGGCGCCCGCCGTCGGGCTGCAGGTCGACGAAGTCGCCCGGATTGACCTGCGCAAGCTGGTGCGGATCGGGCAACTCGTACAGCCCGGCAAAGCCGGTCTTGCCGGCTTCCTCGACGAAGATGTTGACCGGCGCCTTGCTGCCGACCTCCGCCGGCGTCGTTCGGTCGCCGGCGTCGAACAGCAGCACCCGCAGCCGATCGATGTTGCGCTCCGCGATGCGGTTGGTCGGATCGAGCGCCAGGGCTGCCTGGTAGTGCTCGCGGGCGGACGCAAGCTCGCCCAGCTCCCACAGCGCCTTTGCGAGGCGGTTCTCCGCCTGCACGTCCGGGCCGAGCTCCAGGATGCGCTCGTTCAGCTCGACCGCGCCGCTCCAGTCCGCCGCCGCGGCGGCCGCGATGGCCTGCTCCACGAGCTGGCGCTTGAGGCGGACGGTATTGATACCCGAGGACGGCTCGGCAAGTTCAGGGAAGCTCATGGACTCCTTCGATCGTGTCAACGGCGCGCCTCTCGGGCGCGCGACAGTCTGCCGGTGGAGGCCGATGCTGTGTACCACCCGGGCGGGCAGTTGTCAAACGAAAGGCGTCAGGCCCGTCTCAGTCCTCGCGATCAGGACGACCTCAGCCCTTGCGGTCGGGCGCCCAGGTACCCATCACCTGTCGCAGGATCGCAAACTCACCGATGTGGTACGCGTTGTGGTCCCCCACCAGGCGTGCCTCACGGAGGATCGTGTGCCCGGGCGTGCCGGGCAGGGTAGCGAGGAGATCGGTCTGCGGGTCGGCGACCAGGGCCCGCAGCGCGGTGCGGTCGCTCTTGAAGCCGTCGATCGTGGCCTGGAACTGCTCGGGGGTGGCGATCGCGTCGGCCGCGGGCCAGTAGCCCGCCGGCCAGGGAGGCGACTGGTGCGCCGGGTTCCGGATGTAGTCGAGGATGTCGCGCTGGGTAAGGCGCAGATGCTCCAGGAGGTGCCATGGGGTGTACGCGACGTTCGGCGGGCGCCTGTTGATCGCCTCGGCAGGGAAGTCCGCCACGGCATCGTCGTATGGCATGTGGGCACCCCTGCCGTCGATGAGCGCCAGCGCCTGTTCGCGGAGCGCGTCTCCAGCCACGATCGACCTCCTTGCCTCGTCAGCGCAGCAGCATGTTCCAGGCGACGGTCAGGGCGGCCGCCGCAACGAGAATCCCGTATTCCCAGAGCCAGGCGAAGGATCGCCGCTCGGCCCCGGGCGCGGCCCGGTATGAGGCCCACAGATAGAAGACGATCGTCAGCACAGCCGGACCGAGCAGGCGCGGCAG
>JBJKRK010000031.1:0-4091 GCA_046704705.1 Candidatus Limnocylindrales bacterium
CTTCACCAACCCCACGCAGGAGCGCACGCAGAGCTTCCTCTCGAAGATCCTGTAGCACCCGAGGCGCAGGCGGGGTCGGAGGTCCGGCCCCGCTACGTGTCTCGGCCGGACGAGCAGGGCGGAAGGATCACGCCGCTCCGTGGCTCCGCGATCCCCACCGCCACGTCAAACGACCGCCGAGGGCCGCTCGTCTCCACGGACAGGCGGTACACGCCGGGCAACCAGCGGCCGCCGTCACGGGGCGCGATCAGGACGAGGCCCGGGAAGGGCGACGGGGCGCTCGCGACAGGCACGGCTCTGGGCGCGCCGACCCGCGAGAGACGCTCGACGGTCACGCGGCCGGGCGCCTCGGTCGGCGGAGCGGCGACGCCCAGAACGAACTCCTCGTCGTCCACGAGGACCGGCCCGTTGCAGGCGAGCGCGAACGAGCGACGGTAGCCCTCGCGCTCCAGCTCCCCATCGTCGACGGTCGCATCCGGATCGTCGACGGGCACGACGGATGCCACACGGGCGGCGCGCAGCGCGGGCGCCGACACTCCCGGACCGCCAACAGCGACGATGCCCCAGCGCCCGACGGCGGATGCGGCACGCGACGCCGCCTGCCACCACACGTCGGTCGAGGCAGCCACTTCGGTCCCGCCGGAGAGGCCCACGATCCAGCGCGCCGTGTGTGCCGTGAACTGCGTGTACCAGGCGACAGCGATCTCGTAGATCCCACCGGCCAGGGCCAGTCCGGTCGGGGTCCAGTGCAGCGCCAGGTTTGCCGGCGGCGCTGACGGTCCCCCGGGCAGCCGGTCGTCCCGGGTGCCGCGTGCGTCCGCGGTGCCGGGCACATCCACCTCCCACGGACGCGGGCTCAGCCGCCTGATCCGCAGGTCGGCCGCTGCCGTGCCGCGCGGCAGCAGCACGCCGATCGCCGCGACATCGGGCCGCTCGATCCACGCGACCACGGGATCGAGGCCGAAGGAAACGGCCGTCGCATCCCCACCGTCTGCATCCGCCGCTTCATCGGCAACCTGCAGATCGGCGCTCCCATCGGCCCAGGCGAGGCGCGGCTCGTCGAAGTCGGCCGCGGCGGCGACGCTCGCGACGTGGTCGCGGGCGCTCGAGCCGGCATCGACCGGAGTCCGCTCCGGCACCGACGTGGGCCAGGCGGACGCCAGCGCGAACGTCATGCTCCGCGCGACGGCGCCCACGAGCAGGTCGATTCTGTAGAGTCCCGCGGTCCAGCGTGCCTGTCCGAGTTCGTCTCCCGGGGTCACTGAGGCGGGCGCCACCGCGATCCCGTCGACCGAGCCGCCCTGACCCGGCCCGGGCAGGGCCGGATCCAGCGGCGCAAGGAACAGCCGCCGATCGAGGGGCGCCTCCCACGCGGCCACTGCGCGCTCCAGGTTGTTGCCCGCAGCCTCGAGCGCCGCATCGCGCAGCGGGACCAGGCGCGCCGATCCGTCCTCGCCGAGCCACCACATGCGCATCGCCAGCGGCACCTGCGCCGACGGCGCCGTGATCCCGAGCGCCACGACGCGTTCGGCGGGCGACTGCGGGGTCACTGTCCAGGTCGGCAGCCCGTAGCCGTCCCAGTTCGCCGCCGGCGGCGCCACGGCGGACAGCCATGCCGACGTCAGCCTGCCCCCGGCTCCGAGCGTGACCACCTGCATCCCCCAACCGTCGTGCTCGCGGTCCAACAGGGACGCGACGGCGCTGGCATCGAGCCGCGGCGCCGTGGTTCGCTCGGGAGGGCTGGGCGAGCGGATGGAAGCGGTGGGAGGAGGCGCAGGCCGGGGCTCGGGTGGAACGTTCGGGATGCGATCCCAGGGTTTGACGAGCGCGGCGAGGATGAACGCCGTCACGAGCACCGCGACGGCGGCGGCGCGGCCGTGCAGCGGGCCACTGGATCGGATGGGACGCGGGGCAAAGGCGAGGCCCACGAGCAACCCCCACGACCCGGATCCGACGCGCAACCGGCGTGGGCTCGCCGGTGCGTCCGGGCAGACGGGAGACTGCCACGGGCAGGTTCCCGTGTCACGTTCCGAAATGCCCGGGTCATGGGACTACCTTTCCCTGGGTCACAGGCGCGACGGCCTTCGGTCCCCTTGGCCGGGGCTCCCCGAGCCACTGCCGTCGCCCTCGATGCCAGCCGGCAGGAGGCTGCGCACCTCAACCGGCGAGCGCGGCACCTCCGGCGTCCGCCGCCGCGCGCAGCGCCGCACGCTCGAGGGCGCGCTGCTCCGCATCGGGCACCTGGTTCCGGGCGTGGTAGCTGGAGCGCACGAGCGGCCCCGACTCGACGTGCTTGAAGCCGAGCGCCAGGGCTTCCTCACGCATCTCCGCGAACTCGCCAGGGTGGTAGTACCGCTCGACCGGCAGGTGCTGCGCGGAGGGCCGCAGGTACTGCCCCACCGTCAGGATGTCGCAATCTACGGCGCGCAGGTCGAGGAACGCCTGATGCAGCTCCTCGCGCGTCTCACCGAGCCCGACCATGATGCTCGACTTCGTATGGACGCTGCCCTCGCGGCCGGCGATCTCCCGGGCATAGGCCTTGGCGCGCTCCAGCACCCCCAGCGAGCGGTCGTAGCGGGCGCGCTTCCGGACCGGCTTCTGCAGGCGCGCGACGGTCTCGATGTTGTGGTTCAGGATGTCGGGCGCGGCTTCCATGACGACGCGCAGCGGCGCCTCATCGCCGTTGAAGTCGGGAATCAGCACCTCCACCCCCATGCCGGGGCAGCGCGCGCGCAGCTCGCGAATGGTGGCGGCGAAGATGGAGGCGCCGCCGTCGGGCAGGTCGTCGCGCGCCACGCTCGTCACCACCACGTGGTCGAGGTCCATGGCCGCGACCGCCTCGGCCACCCTCCGGGGCTCGTCTGCGTCGTGCCAGGTGGGACGGCCTGTCTTCACCGCGCAGAACCCGCAGGCGCGGGTGCATGTGTCGCCCAGGATCATGATCGTGGCCGTGCGCTGCTCCCAGCACTCTCCGATGTTCGGGCAGTGGGCCTCCTCGCAGACGGTGTTGAGGTTGAGCCCCCGCATGAGGCCCTTGAGGTCGAAGTAGTTCGCGCCTGTCGGGATGCGCGCCCGGATCCAGTCGGGGTGGCGCCGCGGTGCCGTGCCGCCGTCAGCCGCCGGTCCGAAGGCGCCGCCGCCCAGGGCGATCGTGGGCGGCAGGGTCGCATGGTGAGGGGCCGGCGAGGCGCCGCCCGATTGCAGGATGGGGAGCTCGCGCTGCATGAGGAAAGTCTAGCCCAGGCCGCGGCGGAGGTTCGTCGTGCCCGGGAGTCGACCTTACCAGATCGATGTCTCCGGTCCCACTGACTCCAGCCAGCGGCGCACGTCCACGACGAACCGCCCGATCTGCGCACCGTCCGTGGCGCGATGATCCCAGCTCATGCAGACGTTCATGCGCGGGCGGATGCCGATCGTGTCGCCCGCCGGCGTTTCGATCACTACCGGCCGCTTCACGATCGCCTCCATGGTCAGGATCGCGATCTCGGGGACGTTGACGATCGGCTGGCTCACGATCGAGCCGAACCAGCCGGTGTTGTCGACCGTGAACGTGCCGCCCTGCAGGTCGTCCAGCCGGAGTCGGTTCGTGCGGGCCCGGTCCGCCAGGTCGGTGATGGCGTGGTTCAGCCCGTTGATGCTGAGCAGATCGGCATCCTTCACGACGGGCACGATCAGTCCGTCGTCGAGCGCGACGGCGATGCCGATGTTGATGTGCCGCTTGACCAGCAGCCCCTCATCGGTCCAGTGCGCGTTCAGATCCGGATTGCGGCGCAGCGCCTCGACCGTCGCTTTCGTGACGAACGCCACGTAGGAGAGGCCGATGCCCTCGCGGGCCCGGTACTCGTTCTTGACGCTCTCCCGCAGCGCGACGACGTTCGACATGTCGACTTCGATCGTCAGGTGCGCGTGCGGCGCCGCCAGCGAGCGAGTCATCTGCGCCGCGATGCCACGTCGCATCTGCGTCATCGGCCTGATGAAGTCGTCCGGGCCGGCCGGCACCGGCACCGTCTGCGGACCGGCGGCAGGAGCCGCGATGGGCGCCGCGGCGGGCGGGGCGAAGGACTGCGCGGCGGGCGGGGGGACGGCCGAAG
>JBJKRK010000032.1:0-4452 GCA_046704705.1 Candidatus Limnocylindrales bacterium
GAGCTGGAGAGCCTGCCGACAACCTGCCTGGTTGGGGCCGGTTCCTGGACCGATCGCCGATGGTCTGATTGTTCGCCCGGGCAGCTCCTCAGGAGGTCGGCGCCCCCTGCAGCAGATAGAAGAAGAACAGCATCAGGGCCAGGGCCGCCATGTACACCCAGGACGGGATCACGAGGCGCGCACGCCCGGGCGCAGCGGCCGACCGGGACCGGGAGGTCCTCCTCGCCGCGCCACCCTCCCTGTGCGTTCCCGGCCACGGCTGCCCGGCAGTGGCCTGCCGATCTCGCGGTTTCCGCTCGACGGGACGCGTGCCCGCAGATCCGAGGCCGTGCAGCGTGTTGGGTGCGGTCTGGTCATGGAGCGTGTTCGGACGCACCCCGGGAGATCCGATCGGTTGCATCGTCATGGGATGCCTCCCTGCCGATCGCCGAACGCGAGCGCGATGCCGACCGCACCGCGGAGGGCTCGACGCCTCGGAGCCTGCGCGTCACGCGAGTCGAAGCGCAAGGACCAGAGAGCACGAAAGGCGCCCGTCCGCCGAGCGCCGGTACGTCAGCCCGGATCGCGAACCAGGCTCCGCCTCCGGGAGGCCGCCGCAACGAGCTGCGTGACGCCCAGCACCACGACCATGGCGGCGCTCGGATAGTCGGCGATCCGCTCGGCGATGCCGGGCAATCCCTGGCCTGAGAGGAAGTAGCCGAGGCCGACGAGGCCGACGATCCCCGCCCCCAGCGTCGCGCGCCCCAGCCATCGCCTGACAGGCAGAAGGGACCAGCCGAGTGCAAGCATGGCGAGGTTCAGGGCGAAGAGTCCGACGAGCGCTCCTGTGTCGTGCGCGGAAGGATTGACGTTCTCGGGCGACAGGCCTGCGATGATCAGTCCCGCGCCTGCGATCATGAGGAGCTCGATGCCGACATTCGCGGAGCGCACGCGCGGCCAGGCCCTGTAGGTCGCCAGCGCGCCGAGCGCATGGCACATCCCGACGAAGACGAACGTGACGTTCATGAACGTGTGCAGGGGCGAGCAGATCGTCGGGCCGCAGGCGGTGTTCCCGAGATCGCTGATCAGGCTGGTCGCCAGACTGTATGGTCGCGTGAAGGCTGCGATCGCGATCCCCTGGTCGACGAAGAACGCGATCGACAGCGTCCAGAGGACGCCTCCGAGCAGAACGAGCGGCGTCACGACGGCCGGGAACTCGCGAGCGCCGGGCATCTGCGCAGTGCCTGTGAGTCCAGCCGGTCGCTCCATCTGGTTTCTCCCTGTCGGTTGCCTTCCGTCGGGCCGGTCGTCAGTCCCCCGGGATGGCAGCATCAGCGCGGCTCGGCGAACTCGGGCACGGCGCGCACCCGGCTTCGTTCCCGCGCGTCCGCTCGCGAGATCGTCAGGTACGCGACGAGCCCGACGATCAGGCAGGTCAGGACGACCGCGACCGGGCCGTCGCCGATCCCGAGACCACCCAGGTACGGCTTGCTCAGCCAGTCGGCGACCGAAGCCCCGAGCGGACGGGTGATGACGTAGGCGGCCCAGAACGCGGCGATGTCGTTCCAGTCGTAGAAGAGCCACCCGAGGCCCGGGATGATGAAGAGCACGGAGAACAGGATGGCCGACAGCAGGTACCCCAGCCCGAGCGTCGCCGCCGTCAGGTCGCCGGCGGCCGTGCCCAGCGCGAACGTCGCCATCACGGCCGCCCAGTAGAAGATCTCCCGGCGGGTCGTATCGATGCTGTGGATCGAGAGCGTCCGCTCGCTCCGCTGCCAGGCGACGAACACGATCGCCAGCGCGAGCGCGAAGAACGCCGTCGTGACCACGTAGGGGATGCCCACGACGACGTGCAACACGTCGGCGGCCATGGTGCCGAAGACGGCCACCATGACGATCGCCAGCCAGTAGATCCAGGGGACGTAGCGGCGCACCCAGAGCTGCAGAACGAGCGCGACGATCAGGCCAAGGCACCCGATCACGACGGCGACGTACGGGTTGATGTGGTAGACGAGGAAGTCCGACGTGGCCTCTCCCATCGCCGTCGACAGCAGCTTGATGGCCCAGAAGTAGTAGGTGATCTCGGGAACCTTGCGGAAGGTTCGCCGTGATAACAGCCGGTCCAGCTGGACGGCTCGATCGGGACGCATCGGGCGGATTGTAGGTGTATCGGGCGCGGCAGCCGGACCAGGCGTCCGTCGCGCTGCGGCGCGAGCGCGTCGGGGTTGTTGGGATCAGGACCAGGCCGCAGCGCGCTGTCCGTACGGGGGTGACGTCAGCGTCAGGCGCGGGCCGCTGCGCGGTGCCTCCCCTGCCCTCTTTCGGACGCGCCCCAGTCCAGCCTCGCCGCCCGGCCCAGATACGCGCCGTATGCGTCGGCGGCGGCCACGATCCCCTCCCGGTGGGCGTTCGGCAACGGCGCGAAGAGTCGCGGCTCGATCACGACCTCCCGTGCGGTCGCCTCGCGCTGCCAGGTGCCGACGACCTGACCGTCGACCACGATCGTGGGCTTGAACATCCCGTTGCCGCCGGGGACGACCGCCTGGCTGTGCTCCGCGGCGAGGGCAGCGGAGCGATCCCCGTACCCCAACAGGTACTCGTCGAAACCTGGCAGCAGGTTCACGCTCGTTGCGGGCGACGCAGCCTCGAGAATCTCGGGCGCGAGATGGTACGTCACGCCCTCGACCTCGACCGTGGCGAGCAGACGCCGGGAGGCAGCAAGACCGCGGCGCACGTCGGTCAGCGTGAGCGCGGACCATCTGGCCAGATCTCGGTCGGTGGCCGGGCCATGGCTCCGGAAGTAGCGAAGGGCGAGCTCGCCCAATGCCTCCTCGTGTTGCAGGCGGCGTGGCGACCGTACCCACTCGTCGAGGAGCGCGAATGTCTGCTGCCTTCCCAGCGGGGCACCAAGGACGAGCGTCCCCGTCTGGGCCAGGTACCAGAGGAGGTGATACGCGCGCTGGCCGGTGGTGCTCACGCCACCGGCAGCGATTGCCGCGAGGAGCGCGTCGCGTGAGAGGACCCGGCTGCCGGCAAGGGACGCGATGGCGATCTCCCGGGCGCGTTCAACGTCAGCTTCTTCGAGGCCGAGGTAGGCGCGTCTGGCCGCCGCCGAGCGGAGCACGCGTGGCGCCGTCAGCGCAAGAAGCCAGCCCACGTCCTCGGCGGGCACGAGATGCAGGGTGCCACGCAACGGCCACGACCGGACGATGTCGCCTGCCTGGAAGGCAGCGTCGACCGCGGCCTCACTCGGCTGTGGGTAGCGGATTCCGACCGACCACTTGACGCCGGGGTAGTCCTGCGCCTGCAGCGCGAGCATCCAGCGAACGACATCCGCCGGCGTCGACCGACCGGACGACGGGTCAGCGGCACCGTCGCGACGGACGATGCGCTGCGCCGCGAGACGGAGTGCCGCCAGGCGGCGCCGACCCAGCGTAGAAGGAGTGACGGACATTCGGTCAGTATCGACGCCCGGGGCAACAGCGCCGCCGCGGCCCGGTCGTCACGGGTCCCAGCGCCGCCGTCAGCCGCCGGGATACGACCCGACGCGACCCGGAGACCGCTACCGGGAGGTGCCGGCCCGGTCGCGCTCGAGCATCCGCTCCAGCCCGAAGATCAGCAGGTCGACCGTGTCCCCCCACCAGCGATCGGGATCGCTGATCCAGACGTCCGCGAGGTCGCTGGCTCCGGCGGCCAGATGGGGAAACTCGTCACGCGGCAGCCCCAGCAGGACGAGCTCCCATCGCCTGCGAAACAGGTCGAGCTGCTGCGGGTCGACGCGGACGCCATCCGGTGGCGCACCCTGGCGAAGCAGCAGCAGGTATCCGGCCAGGAGGTTCGACATGACGCGGATCAGCACCAGCGCCTCGCGACGCGCGAATCCCGCGTCGAGCAGGATGTCGAGCAGGACTTCGAGGAGCCGCCAGAAGGTGGCGGGGCCGTCTCCCGTGTAGGCAACGCTCAGGGGTAGCGCCAGCGGTCGAGCGTCGATCTGCGCCTTGTAGTTCTGCATCGCGATCCGCGCCCGCTCGGTCCACGGCATGGAGGGCTTGAACCCGATCGTCAGGTCGATGCCCTCCAGAACGGTCTCCGTCATGGCGTTGACCAGGTCCTGCTTGTCCCGCACGTGCCGATACAGCGCCATCGGTGTCACCCCGAACTCCAGGGCGAGCCGCCGGAGGCTCACCGCGTCAAGGCCCTCCGCGTTCCCGATCTCGAGCGCCCGGGCCACGATCGCCTCCCGCGTGAGCCCGCGCTGTCTGGTCCTCTCAGCTGCGTTCATGACTTGACAAGTATACGGCGCATACCTATCGTGCCGTGCTGTCTACGCCGTATGCTTACGGAGGTAACTCAGGATGGGATACGCGGACCCGACCGTCGCCGAGCGCTCGCGTCCCCCGCTGGTCGCGGTGGTCGGTTCGCCTCCCTACCTGCTGCTGTGGACCGCGCAGTTCGCCTCGCTTGTCGCAGGGT
>JBJKRK010000033.1:0-5265 GCA_046704705.1 Candidatus Limnocylindrales bacterium
GGCGGGCACAACCTCCTCGATCTCGCCCCGATCGTCGTGCTGAAGGAGGGCAGCCGGGGAGCTCGCGCCCGTGCCGCCCGGTGGCCCGCGCGCATCGTGCGTTCGAGCACGCCTGCGAGGTGCGGCCCCTCCAGTGGGGCTCCGGCCCGCAGCCACCCTGCGAGCAGCCCCGCATCGAAGGCGTCGCCGGCCCCCGTGCTGTCCGCGACGGTCGCCGGACGTGCGGCGACGCGGACCTCGTCGCGGAGCGCGGCGGCACGGGCGCGAGCTCCCCGGCTGCCCTCCTTCAGCACGACGATCGGGGCGAGATCGAGGAGGTTGTGCCCGCCGGCGTCCGCGGCGTCGACCTGACCGAGGGTCGCCCGGTGCTCCTGCTCGTTCGTCAGCAGCAGGTCGGGAGCGATGCCGCGGATCGTGCGTAGCACGGCCTGCGCCCCGTAGTCCTCCATGAAGCCCGCGGACGCCAGGTCGACGCTGATCCGCGCACCCTGGGCACGCGCGAGCGCGGCCGCCCGCGACGCGGTCGCGGCCAGGCGCTCACCGAGCAGCGAGTACGCCGGCAGGTGCAGGAGCGCGGCTCCGCGGAACCAGCCCGCCCGCAGGTGGCGCGGGTGGAGCCGAAGGATCGGGCCACGGTCCGCGACGAACGTGCGCTCACCGGACGGATCGACCAGGACACCGAGGCGCCCGGCGCGCCCGCTGCGCACCTGGACGGCGTGGACGTCCACCCCGCACGTGCGGAGGTGCTCGGCCAGCGCGGCAGCCGCGTGGTCCCCGCCCACCGCCGTCACGAGCGCCGTCGGGACGCCTTCGCGCGCCAGCACCCGGGCCGTGGTCGCGGCCGAGCCGCCCTGCCGGAACGCGACGCGGCCCGCCACATCGGTGCCCGAGCGGAGCGGGCGTGCCGGCAGGAGCACGACATCGACCACCAGGTCCCCGAGCACGATCGCGCGCGTTCGAGCGCGCGTGTCCTGTGCCATCGCTCCTCCGATGACCCGTCCGCATGCGCCCGTGGTTGTGCCCGATGGCCGGCCCGGACGGGGCTCCGCCGACTGACCGGCAACCCGGATTATCCGCTCGTGGGGCGCCGCTTCGTCGCGTCCACCGCGCTCGCCTGGTCCGCGCCGCGCGCGGCGTCGACGACCCGTACCCCGCTCGCGTCACGCGAACTGTGGCTGCCGTCGACCACGTGCGCCTCGCTCGTCCGGTGCGCGTCAGCCGCGCTGTCGGCGCCGGCCACCCCGGCCGTGGCGGGCCGAGGCGCATGCGGCCGGCCGGCACTCGTGTCCCCGCCGCCCCGGGTAGCGTCGACGCCCGTGTGCGCGATGATTTCGTCGAGCTTCTGGGCGTTGAGGGTCTCGTGGGCGAGGAGCTCCTCGGCGATCGCATCCAGCGCGGCCCGATTGTGGCGCAGCAGGTCCGTCGCCTGCCTCCGCGCCTGTTCCAGGAGCTCGGCGACCGCCGCGTCGATGCGCGCCGCGGTCGCCTCGGCGAACTCGCGCGGCGCGGCAAGCTCGCGACCCAGGAAGGGGTGCGTCTCGCCCACACCGTACGACACGGGGCCGAGTTCCTCGCTCATCCCCCACAGGCCCACCATGCGGCGGGCGAGGCTGGTCGCGGCTTTGAGGTCGCTCTCGGCGCCGGTCGTGGGTTGCCGCAGCACGACCTCCTCGGCGGCACGGCCGCCGAGCATACCGGCGAGCCGCGCGGTGAGGTAGCCGCGCGAGTAGTTGTGGCGGTCCTCCTCGGGCCGCTGCTCCGTCACGCCGAGGGCGCGCCCGTGCGGCACGATCGTCACCTTCTGGACCGGATCGGCGCCGGGAGTGAGCCGCGCAACGAGCGCGTGCCCGCCTTCGTGATACGCGACTGCGCGCCGCTCGTCCGGGTCGGTCAGGCCCGACTGGCGGGTGCCCAGCAGGACCTTGTCCAGCGCGTCCTCGAACTGCCCCGGACCGACGGTGTCGCGCCCTTCGCGGGCCGCGAGGAGGGCGGCCTCGTTCGCCAGGTTCGCCAGGTCGGCTCCCGAGAAGCCGGGTGTGGCGCGGGAGAGGGCAACCAGGTCGACATCCGGGGCGAGGCGGAGGCCGCGGGTGTGGATGCGCAGGATCGCCTCCCGCCCTGCCCGGTCGGGGTAGCCGACGGTCACCTGGCGATCGAATCGGCCCGGGCGCAGCAGCGCGGGGTCGAGGACGTCGGGCCGGTTCGTCGCCGCGACGACGATCACGTTGGTCTTCTCGTCGAAGCCATCCATCTCGACCAGCAACTGGTTCAGCGTCTGCTCGCGCTCGTCGTTCCCGCCACCCAGTCCGGCGCCGCGCTGTCGCCCGACAGCGTCGATCTCGTCCACGAAGACGATGGCCGGCGCCGTCTCCTTGGCCTTGACGAAGAGGTCGCGCACGCGCGACGCGCCCACGCCGACGAACATCTCGACGAACTCGGAGGCGGAGATGCTGAAGAAGGGAACGTGCGCTTCGCCTGCGACCGCCCGGGCGAGGAGCGTCTTGCCCGTTCCCGGCGGCCCGATCAACAGCACGCCCCGCGGCAGACGCGCACCCAGGCGCCGGAAGCGCTCCGGCTCGCGCAGGAATTCGACGACCTCCTGCAGCTCGAGCTTCGCGTCGTCCTCCCCGGCCACATCCGCGAAGGTGACGGTCGGGCGCTCCTCGTTGTACCGCCGCGCCCTCGATCCGCCAAAGCCGAAGATGCCCTGCTGGCTGCGCTGCATCTGGCGGCCCATGTAGAAGAGGAAGCCGATGAGGAGCACCAGGGGGAGCAGGCCGCCCAGCAGGAGATCGGCCAGGAACGAGGTGCCGCTGCTCGTGTTCTTCGCCGTGATCGTGACGTGGTGCGACTCGAGCAGGGGCAGGAGCGTCGGGTCACCCGTCGGCGGCATGACCGTCGTGAACTGCTGGTAGCTTCCAGGGCCCTGGCTCGCCCCGAGCAGGCCGAACCCGAGCAATCCGGACGATGGCGTGGAGGGGGCGGCGGACGCCCCGGCGGAGGGCGCGGGCGAGGGTGCGGCGCTTGCCGGCGGCCAGGTGATCGCGTGGTCGAGGCTGCCCGACAGCTGCTGCCCGTCGAACTGCACCTGCGTGACGTTGCCGGCCTGCGCCTGCTGGAGGAACGCTGAGTAGGGCAGGTTCGCGGACGGCGAAGGGGTCGGCAGGAACAGGGCCGCGTTCCACAGGAGCAGGATCCCCAGAACCAGCCACCAGACCCAGCGAGGAATGTGCGGACCAGTGCTTCCCGGGCTCGGGGCAGGCGGCTGTGGACCGGGGGAGCCCGACGGGCGTCCCGGAGGGGCAGACCAGCCGCCTGTCGCGGGTCGCTGGCGCTCGTTCGCGCTGTCGGTGCCGGCGTGCTGTCCGGGAGGAAGAGACGCCGGCACCGCGTGCGGCGCCCCCGTCGGGGAGCTCCCACGTGCCTTGTTCATTGCATCATCCGTTCAGGGGAATCGTAACGCAGCGTGCGCTGCGACTCGTCGAGGCACCCGTGCCGTCGCCGATGCGCGACCCCGGCGCCGCCGGCAAAGGCGGCGCCGGGGTCGGATGGCACCGGAGAGGCTTCCCCGGCGCCGCCGGGTGGGGTCCGGCGAGAAGGCGTGGCGTTGGTCGCGCTGGACGAGGCGCTCCCTGCGCTACGGAAGGTTGGCCGGGCGGACGCCGAGGGTCACGGAGATGTCGAGCGTCTGGCTGCCGCGCAGCACCTGCAGGTGGATCGTGTCGCCGGGCGCGTAGCTGACGAGCATCAGGTCGAGCGGATGCGTCGCGTCGATCTTCTGGCCGTCAACCGCGACGATGATGTCGCCGGACTGGAGGCCGGCCTTGGCCGCGGGGCTGCCCGCGATGACGGCCTGCTGGCCCGAACCCTGCGGCGCCGTGATGTACGCGCCGTACTGCTGGGAGAGGTGCAGGGACGCCGACAGGGTCGGGTCAAGCGCCTCGTAGTAGATGCCGATCCAGGGGCGTTCCAGCTTCTGACCCGCCACGGCCTGACGCATGATCGGCTTGGCCACGTTGATCGGGATCGCGAAGCCGATGCCCTGGGCCTGCGAGGCGGTCGCCGTGTTGATGCCGATCACCTGGCCTGCCGAGTTCAGGAGCGGACCGCCCGAGTTGCCAGGGTTGATCGCCGCGTCGGTCTGGATCATGTTGCGCAGCACTTCGACCTGGCCGGTGACCTGGTCGCCCACCTGGACCGTCCGGCTCAGCGCGCTGACGATGCCGGAGGTCACCGTGTCGGTGAACGTCCCCAGCGGGCTGCCGATCGCGATGGCGAGCTCTCCGGCCTCGAGGTTGGCCGAGTCGCCCAGCTGCACCGTCGGCAGGTTCGTCGCGTCGATCTTGACGATCGCCAGGTCCGTCAGCGTATCGGTGCCGTACACGGTGCCGGTGAAGGTCCGGCCGTCGTTCAGCTGCACGCTCACCTGGTTGTTGGTGGCGCCCTGCACCACGTGCCGGTTCGTCAGGATCCAGCCGTCCGAGTTGTAGATGAACCCGGATCCGACGCCGGTGGTCGGCAGCTGGAATGGATCGAGGTTGCTCGGGGCGATCTGCGTCGTGATCGTCACGACGGCCGGGCTGACGTTCTTCGCGGCGGAGATGACGGCCGACTGCTCGGTGATCGTCACGTTCTCCTGGCTGGCGGTCGTGGCGTTGGCCGTCGCGGCGGCTGCCGGCTGAGAGTGGTTCAACGCGCCCGATACGCCGAGTGCCGCCAGCGTTCCGCCCGAAGCCAGCGCGGCGGAGATGAGCGCCGCCGCGAGCACCAGCGCAACGGTGGCGCCTCGCTGCGAGCGGGCGGGGCGAGCCTGCTGCACGGGCTGCAGCGGGACCGTGTGCGCAGCGCCTCCGGGCAGGGACTCCTGGTCGGGCTGGGGCTCGGGCGCGGCGGCCTGCCAGGCCTCGGCCGACCAGATCGGCGTGGTCGGCGCCCCGGCGGCGCCCTCCGGGGCCGCCGGCTGGCCGGCACTGTCCGCCGCCTGGGTGGGCGCCGTCTCGCTCGCGCCGTCTTCCACGGTCGCGGGGTTCACGCCCTCGACAGGCTCCGAGGCCGAAGCCCCGGACGTCGGGAGCGCGTCTCCCGCTGGCTGGTTCGTGGCGTCCGGTCGCTCTTCCGGGCGCTGGAAATCGTTCATAACTGTGCGCCGCTCCGTGTACTGTCTTGTGTATCACGCCTCTCGGGCAGGGAGGCGGCCCTTTTCTGTCGTCTCGAGGATCACACTGGCGCCTGAAGATTCACTGACAGTCGGCCGAGCCTTAAGAA
>JBJKRK010000034.1:0-11083 GCA_046704705.1 Candidatus Limnocylindrales bacterium
GTGTGGGCCAGTGCGGGCACGCGCACGCCCGGCGCAAGCTCGTGCGTTGCGACAGCACCTCCGACCCGCTCCCGCTGCTCGAGCACGATCGTGCGGAGGCCGGCCCGCGCGAGGTACCCGGCCGTCACCAGGCCGTTGTGTCCACCGCCAACGACGATCGCGTCGTACCGCGCGTTCGCGCCCGCCGTGGACATCAGGCGCCTCGCTCCGTGGCGGCAGGCGCGCCCCGCAGGCGACCCACCGCAGCTCCGCGATCGTTCCCCGAGGCCGAGCGCAGCACCTCGAGCGCGGCCAGGCGCCCGGGCGCGCCCATGATGCCGCCGCCCGGATGCGCCGCCGACCCGCACATCCAGAGGTTGCGCAGCGGCGTCCGATAGCGGGCCCAGCCGGGCACCGGCCGGTTGAAGAAGAGCTGCTCGAGGCCGAGCTCGCCCTGGAAGATGTTGCCCTCCGTGAGCCCGATCATCCGCTCGATGTCGAGTGGCGTGAGCACCTGGCGCCCGACGACGATCTCGCGGATGTTCGGCGCGAACTCGGCGATCGTATCGATCACGGCGTCGCCGAAGGCCTCACGCTGCTCGTCCCAGGTTCCCTCGGCGAGCCGGTACGGCGCGTACTGCACGAAGCAGCTCATCACGTGCCTGCCGGGCGGCGCCACCGACGGATCGACCAGGCTGGGGATCACGATGTCGATGTACGGCCGCCGGCTGAAGCGCCCGTACTTCGCGTCGTCGTACGCGCGCTCCATGTGGTCCAGGCTGGGTGAGATGCTGATCGCGCCCCGCAGATGCTCGCCGGAGCCGGGGAGACACGAGAAGTCGGGCAGCGCGTCGAGGGCCAGGTTGACCTTGCCGGACGAACCGCGGTAGCGGAACCGCTCGACCTGCGCGACGAACGCCGGCTCGAGCGTGCCCGGCTCCAGCAGGTCGATGAACGTTCGCTTCGGGTCGACGCTCGAGAGCACGTGGCGGGCCTCGATCTCCTCGCCCGACTCGAGCACCACACTTGTCGCCCGGCCGGACCGCGTGCGGATCGCCGCCACGGGCGCCTCCGTGCGGATCTCCGCCCCCGCGGCGTGGGCGGCGGATGCGATCGCGAGGCTGACGCCGCCCGTCCCGCCCCGCGGCAGGCCCCAGGCGCGGAACGCCCCGTCGATCTCGCCCATGTAGTGGTGGAGCAGGACGTACGCCGTGCCGGGCGAGCGCACGCCCAGGTACGTCCCGATGATGCCCGACGCTGACATCGTGGCCTTGAGCGGCTCTGTCTCGAACCACTGGTCCAGGAAGTCCGCGGCGCTCATGGTCATGAGCTGCACGAGCGTCGCCTGCTGCAGCTCGGGGAGTCGCGCGAACCGCCGCCCCAGGCCGGCGAGCGCCACCCAGTCGCGCGGGTCCAGGCCGGTCGGATCGGGCGGCACCATGCCGAGGATCGGCTTCACGAAGCGTGCCATCTCGACCATCAGGTGCCCGTACTCGTCGTACGCCTCGGCGTCCATGGGCGACCACCGACGGAGCTCGCGCATCGTCGCGGCGTGGTCGTTGCGGCGCCAGAGGTAGTCGTCGCGGAGCGGCGTGAACGTCCCGTCGAGCGGCAGCAGCTCGTAGCCGTGCCGCGGCAGGTCCAGCTCCCGCACGATCTCCGGCCGCAGCAGGCTCACCACGTACGAGAACTCGCTGAAGCGGAAGCCGGGCACGATCTCCTCGGTCGCCGCCGCGCCGCCCAGGATCGCGCGCTGCTCGAGGACGAGCACGCGCCAGTCCGCGCGCGCCAGGTACGCCGCGGCGACCAGGCCGTTGTGTCCGCCGCCGATCACCACGGCGTCGTACCCCTGGGCCACCTTCCCTCCTCGAATCGCGGACGAGACGCCGACCGATTGACTGTAGCCCTCCGACGGGCGGCCCGCAGCGCACGCGCGCATGCAGCGTCCGGTCGAGCCCCTCCGGCGGCGCCTACAATGGCTCCTCGACCGGGAGAGTTGCACATGACAGTCGGGACGCCTTTCCACCCCCGCACGGCAGCGCTGAACCGGACGCTCGCCTGGCGCGACTGGTCCGGCTACTGGGCCGCGTCGACGTACGCCGAGACGCCCGACATCGAGTACAACGCGATCCGCCACGCGGCCGCGCTCATCGACGTGTCACCGCTGTTCAAGTACCGGGTGCATGGGCCGGACGCGACCAGGCTGGTGGACCGTGTCATCACCCGCGATGCCACGAAGATCGCGGTGGGCCAGGTCGTGTACACGCCGTGGTGCGACGAGGATGGCCGGGTGATCGACGATGGAACGATCGCACGCATCGACGCCACGACGTACCGCTGGACCGCGGCCGACCCGAACCTCCGCTGGCTGCGCCTGAACGCCCGCGGGCTGGATGTGCGGGTCCACGACATCAGCGAGTCGACCGCGGCGCTCGCCCTGCAGGGACCGCTCGCGCGTGCCGTGCTCGAGGCGGCCACGGGAAGCGCCTGGACCAGCCTGCGCTACTACCGCCGACGGACCACCCAGATCGCGGGCATCCACCTGGACGTCTCGCGGACCGGCTACACGGGCGACCTGGGCTACGAGCTGTGGGTCCCGGCAGGACGGGCGCTCGAGCTGTGGGATGCGCTGATGGAGGCCGGGCGTCCGCACGGCCTCCGGCCAGCCGGCATGCTTGCGCTCGACCTGGCGCGCATGGAAGCCGCGCTGCTCCTGATCGAGGTCGACTACACCAGCGCACGCCAGGCGATGATCCCGGCGCAGGCATACTCGCCGTTCGAGCTGGGACTGGGCCGCCTGGTCGACCTCGGGAAGCCGTCGTTCGTGGGTCGTCGCGCGCTCCTGGCCGAGCAGGCGCGGGGAGGACCACCACGGCGCCTCGTCGGCCTCGAGCTCGACTGGGACGGCCTCGAGGCGCTGCACGCCGCCCAGGGCCTGGCGCCCGCGGTGTCGCCGCTCGGCTGGCGAACCGCCGTGCCCCTGTACCTGCGCGGGCGGCAGGTGGGGCGCGCGACCAGCGGGTGCTGGAGCCCGACCCTCAAGCGCAACATCGCGCTCGCCTCGGTTGAGGCGGGCCTGGACGGGCCGGGGACACGCATGTCGATCGAGTGGACGGTCGAGGCGCGGCGCGGCCTGATCGACGCACGCGTGGTGCCAATGCCCTTCCTCGACCTCGCCCGCCGGCGCGCCTGAGCGACGCGCGGCACGCGGACCGCCCTGTGCGGCGGACGGGCCCTGTGCGGCGCCGGACCACCCTTGCGCGGCGCCGGACCACCCTTGCGCGGCGCACCGGTCAGGGTTGGGCGGTCACCTTGTGCAGTGCCGCGGCGAGCGTCACGAAGGTCCCCTGGTCGAGGCCGTGTCCGCTGGCCATCCACGAGGGATTGTCGCCCGGGTCGACGTACACCGCGTATCCGCCACCCACGGAGACGAACTGGCCGGTCCTGTCACCGAACGCCGTCGAGCCCAGGACCGTGCTGTGGGGAGCGCACGCCCCGGCGCCCTGCGAGCAGAAGTTGCCTTCCTGCAGCGACAACGAGGCGCTGTTCGGGCCCGTGTACGTGATCTCCAGGCGACCGCTGTCGCGTAGCGAGAAGCTGCCCGTCTGGACGAACCAGCCGGACGGCAGCACCGCGCAGTACACATCCCAGGAGACCTGCGCAGCGATCTCGTCGAAGAAGGTGCGGTTGTCGTGGTTTCCCGAGCACGCGCTCGCGCCGGTCAGGGTGGAGGCGCTCGGCAAGGGCGCAGCGGACGGAGAGACGGACACCGGGAAACTCGCCGCCGGGATGGTCGGCACCGCCGACGGGCTGGCCACGAATCCGTCAGATGGAGCCGCCGAACTCGCCACGGGAGCCGCCGACGGCGGGGCAGGGCTGGGTTGGGCGCCGCAGCCTGCCACCAGGGCACACGCGGCCAGGGCCAGCAGGATGGATCGGCGGCGTGGCATCGCGTCGAGCGTAGCGGGCGCTGCCGGCGGGGTCAATCCGGAGCGCGTACGCTCGACCCCCGCGGGCTGCCGATGGAGACGAGCCCCGGGTCCACGCCGAACACCCCCCGGATCAGCGCGGCGTCCAGCACCGATTCCGGTGGCCCGTCTGCCACGATGCGGCCATCGTGGAGCACGATCGTGCGTTCGAAGAAGTGGCTCGCCAGCGAGAGATCGTGCAGGACGGCGAGGATCGCTGTCCCCTCGATCCGGCTGAGCTCAACCAGGCACTCCATCGTCGCCACCTGATGGCGCAGGTCGAGGTGAACGGTCGGTTCGTCGAGGGCGAGCAGCCGGCCTTCCTGCGCGATCGCCATGGCGAGCAGGACGAGCTGGCGCTCCCCGAGCGAGAGCTCCCGCGCGTCCCGGTCGGCCAGGTGCCCGATCCCGACGCGCTCGACCGCGGCCGCGATCGCCAGGCGGTCGGCCGGACGCGGGCCCAGGAGCGGGTGCTCGTGCGGAAGCCGTCCCAGCGCGACGACCTGCTGCACGCGCATGGAAAACGGCAGGGCGGCGGGTTCGGGGACCACGGCCACCCGACGCGCGATCGCTTCCCGCGGGTACGTCTCGAGCGGCACACCGTCGAGCAGGACCTGCCCACGCCGGCCCCGTGCCACGCCGGTCAGGCAGCGCAGCAGGCTCGACTTCCCCGCGCCGTTCGGGCCGACGAGGGCGACGCGTTCACCGGGCGCGATCGTGAGGTCGATCCCGTGCAGGACCTCCCGATCCCGGTACGCCAGTCGCAGGCCCCGCACCGCCACGAGCGGCGCCGGAACCTGCGGGGAACCGGCATCCTCGGGGGGAGCAGCCTGTCGCAGCGCCGCGACCCCGTTCACAGCTCGTAGCCGCCGCGCGCCCGGCTGAGCAGGTAGAGGAAGAAAGGGGCCCCGACGAGCGCCGTCACGACGCCCACCGGCACCTCGCCGGGCAGGCGCGCGAGGACGTCGGAGAAGGCGAGGAAGCTCGCGCCGAAGATCGCCGACAGCGGCAGCAACACCCGCGCGTTCGGCCCGGTGCCCAGCCGGACGACGTGCGGCACGACCAGCCCGACGAAGCCGATCAGGCCGGCCACGGAGACCGCGGCCGCCGTCACGAGCGAGGCGAGCACGAGCAGGATGGCGCGCTCGCGGCCGACGTTCAAACCCAGGTGCGCCGCCGCCTCCTCGCCCAGCAGCAGGCCGTTCAGCGTCCGTGCCCGCAGGAGGATCGCCACGCTCCCCAGGATGATGAGGGGCGCGGCTCCCGCCAGCTGCGGCCAGGACGCGTCGCTGAAACCGCCGAGCAGGAAGAAGAAGATCTGGCGCAGATCGTCGCCCGAGAGGTACATCGTGATGGCGAGCCCGGCCGCCAGGAGTGACCCCACCGCATAGCCCGTGAGGAGGAGGCCCGTCATCGAGCCGAGCTGGCCGACCCGGGAGAGCCGGTAGACGACGAACACGGCGCCGAGCGCGCCGAGGAACGCGAGTGCCTGGAGCAGCCCCATCCCGAACACGAGCCCGCGGAGCGGGATCAGCACGGCGACCGCGGCGCCGAGGGCCGCACCGCTCGCCGTGCCGAGCACGTACGGGTCGGCCAGCGGATTCCGGAGCAGCCCCTGGAACGTGGCGCCGGCGATCGCCAGTCCCGCCCCCACGCTCATCGCGGTGAGCACGCGCGGCAGCCGAAGCTGCAGCACGATGGTCTGGTCCGCCTGGGACCAGCTGACCTGTGCCGGCCACCCCGTCAGCGCGTGCAGCAGGATGGAGAGGGTGTCGCCTGGCGAGATCGCGACGGGCCCCGCGGCGACACCGGCCACGAGCGCGAGCAGCAGCGCGACCACGCCCGCCACCGCCAGCGCGACCGGGCGCTGGCGCAGCCAGGCGCTCGCCGCGGCACGCGCGGCGGAGGTGCCGACGAACGGCTCCGCCCGTGTCGCCATCGCTCAGCTCGCCGGGCTCGGTGCAGCGGAGACTGGAACCGCCGAGGGAGAACCGGACGCCGCGGGCGATCCCGTCGCGGGGAGCGGTGACGTCGACAGGCCGCCCGACCCCGGTCCCATCGGATCGGGCGGGGCGAAGCTCGGAAGCGCCACGGCCGGGTGGATCGCGCGTGCCAGCGCGGCCAGGCCTTCGACCAGCCGCGGCCCGGGTCGCGTGACGATGGTGTCGTCGACCGGACGGATGGCGCGCGTGCGCACCGCCGTCATGCCGCCCCAGCCGGGCCTGCCCAGAACGTCCGACGCCGTCGTCCCGTAGTCGGCGTCGCCGAGCACGATCACCTGCGGGTCATCGGCGACGAGCTGCTCGAGCGAGATCGTCCAGACGGCCGGGTCGCCCGACGTGATCGGATTCCCCCCGGCGAGCGTCACCATCTGCGCGACGAAGGAGTTCCGCGCGGGCAGGAAGATCTGCTTGGTCGCGTCGATCTCGTAGAGCGTGCGCGGGGATGCTCCCGCCGCCTGCACCGCCGCGTGGATGGCGTCCATCTCACGCTGCATCGTCTGCGTCATGGCGTCCGCGGCGGGCGCCGCGCCGACGGCCTCACCGGTCAGGTCGATGTCGTGCAGGACGCCGCGCACCGTGGGCGCGTAGAGCACGACGACCGGAATGCCGAGCGAGCGCAGCCGCTGGATGTCGGCCTCGGGCGTGAAGCCGTCGCCGCCGGCGAACACGAGGTCGGGATGCAGGGCGACGATCTGCTCGATCTGCACGCGCGTCTGGACCACCACGTGCGGCAGCGTCTTCGCGGCCGGCGGGTAGTCGTCGCCATCGGTCCCGCCGACGAGCTTGCTTCCCGCACCGAGCGCGAAGAGCGTCTCCGTGACGGCCGGCGTCAGGCTGATCACCCGCTGCGGCGCCGAGGCGAGGTGGACGACCGTCCCCTCGTCGTCGGTCAGGGTGAGCGGAAACGAGGCGGCGGATGCCTGTGCGGCCGCCGCGGGGGTGCCGACAGGGGCTGCGCTGCCAGTGGACGTGGCTGCCGCCGCCGGGCTCGATCCGGCCGGACCCGAGGCCGCCGCGCTCGCTGCGCCGGTCGTGGAGGCCGGGGACTTCGGTGCGGTGCTGGCCGCGGCGCCCGCGCACCCGGCGAGGAGCAGGATCGCAAGGAACGGTGCGCCGAGCCGCCAAGGCGCCCGTCGAACCGCTTCGTGCGCCCGGGCGGCCGGTGTGCCTCCCGGAATGCCGGCTCCGGGAATCAGAACCCCTCCCGGCCCGGGGCCAGAAGGGGATTCGCGACGGCTGCGGCGCATGGTGCCTTCCCTTTCTCTCGAAGGTACGAGCACGACCGCGGGTCCGGCGACCGGACTTCCAGCCTCGGGTGGGGCTGGTCACCGTAGCGGGACTGTGCCGGACTTGCACCGGCTTCGCGAGCCCCGCGGCCTGTTCCTCGATTGTCGGCCGGAGTCTACGCCGGACGGGACGGGCCTGCCCGCCTCGCACGACCGGGAGCCGGCTGCTGCCGGAGCGACCGCCGGTGTCCGACGGCCTCAGCCGTGTCCCTCGCGGAAACGCCGCGTCAGCCCTGTGCCTCGCGGGAAACGGCGTCCTGCCTGGCCAGCTCGCGCCGCAGGACCTTGCCGACCATCGTCTTGGGCAGGCTGTCGCGGAATTCCACCTGCCGCGGCACCTTGTGGCCGGCGAGGCGCGCCTGGCAGTGCTCCACGACCATCTCGACGGTGAGGAAGGCGCCCGCCCTGGGCACCACGAAGGCCTTCGGCACCTCACCCATGCGGTCGTGGTGCACCCCGACGACGGCCGCGTCGGCGATCAGCGGGTGGGTGAGCAGCACCTCCTCCACCTCCCGCGGCCAGACGTTGATGCCGCCGACGATGATCAGGTCCTTCTGCCGATCGAGGATGCGGAAGAAGCCGTCTTCGTCCATCGAGGCGATGTCGCCCGTGTGCAGCCAGCCGTCGCGCAGCACCGCGGCGGTCTCGGCGGGGTTCTCGAAGTACCCCCGCATCACCTGGGGACCGCGCACCACGAGCTCCCCCTCCTCGCCCGGACCGACCGGCTGACCGTCCTCCAGCGAAACCACGGCCGCCCGGGTGGAGGGGAACGGGACGCCGATCGTGCCGTTGCGCCGTTCGCCGTAGATCGGGTTGCAGTGAGTGACGGGACTCGCCTCGGAGAGCCCGTAGCCTTCCACGACGCGCCCGCCCGTCACTTCCTCGAAGCGTCGCTGCACCTCCGCCGGCAGCGGCGCGGCCCCGCTGATGCACGCCTCGATGGAGGAGAGGTCGTACTTGCCGACATCGCGGTGCGCGGCCATGGCCTGGTAGAGCGCGGGGACACCCGGGAAGAGGCGAGGGTGGGTGGCCGCCGCCGTCTTCAGCAGCTCGAGCGTGTCGGCCTTGGGGAGAAGGACCTGCTCCTCACCGCTCAGGATCGCGAGGTTCATCGCCACGGTCATGCCGTAGATGTGGAAGTACGGCAGGGCGGCGAGGACGCGGTCGCCCGCCCGTGCCTTGGGGAACCACGCGGCGGCCTGCGCCGCGTTCGCCACGAGGTTGCGGTGGGTGAGCATCGCCGTCTTGGGCGTGCCGGTCGTCCCGCCGGTCGGCTGGAGCACGGCGAGGTCCTCCGGACCCGCGGCCGACGCGACGGGGTCGCCGCGCGACTCCGCCACCAGGCGCCAGAGGTTCGGCGTCACCGCGCTGTGCGGCACCGGATGCCAGCGATGCTCGCGGCGCGCCAGCAGCGGGTAGAGCGCGGCCTTCAGCCCGGGAAGCTGATCCTGGATGCCGGTCGTCACGAGCGGCCCGGTGAGGCCGACTTCGGCATGCGCCGCCCGGACCCGCGGCTCGATCAGGTCGAACGCGACAGAGAGGCGGGGACGCGTGGCGCCGAGCAGCTCCGCGATCTCCCGCACCACGTACAGCGGATTGACGGGCACCGCGACGGCACCCGCGCGGAGGAGGCCGTAGAAGGCGACCACGAAGGCGGGCGACGTCGGCAGGTGGAGGCTGACCCGGTCGCCCGGCTGCACGCCCAGCCGCGCGAAGGCGCGGGCGCAGGCGTCGACCTGGCGGTCGAGCTCGCTGAACGTCGTGATCCGCCCGTAGAAGTGGAGCGCCCGACCTCCCGGCCAGCGCCGGGCGGCCTCCCGCAGCAGGCCGTCGACCGGCACATCGGGGATCGTCACCTCGGCGGGCACGCCGGGGTCGTAGAACTCCGTCCAGCGGACCTTCCGATCCGCGATGTCGACCATCGCTGCCTGCCTCCCGGGCGACGTTCCCGCTACACGCGGTACCCGCCCCGCTCGATCACGCGCTCGGCTGCCGCGCGGCGGAGCGCCACCATGTCGACCGGCTCGCGGCGCAGCAAGCGCCGCAGACCGGCGAGCGCCGTACGCCGCTCGTCTCCCTCGTGCACGCGGACCGCCGCGTCCGCCGCGCCGCGCTCCACGAGCGCGACGCTTTCCAGGGTGACGAGGCGGGCCAGGTCGGCCTGCAAGGGGTCGCCCGACTTCCGCGCGCGCAGCACGCTCGTCTCGGCCGCCAGCAGCGCGATCGCCTGGTCCGCCAGACCGAAGAGCAACTCCTGCTCCTCCTCCAGCTGCTCGCCGAAGCGCTGCACCGCGGCCCCCGCCGCGACCAGGATCGCCTGGCGCATCGCGTCGGCCAGCCGGAGCTCCTCCGCCAGCGGTCCGCCGTCGCCCGCACCCGACTCGCCCGACAGCATCGCATCCGCCGCGCGGCGGGCGGCGCCGAGCAGGTCGAGGCGGCCCTTCATCGCGCGCCGCAGCAGCATCCCCGGCACGAGGAGCCGGTTGACCTCGTTCGTGCCCTCCCAGATCTGGTGGATGCGGGCGTCTCGGTAGGCGCCGGCCACGCCGCCTTCCTCGATGTAGCCGTACCCGCCCTCGAGCTGCAGCAGGTCGTCGACCACCGCGACCAGGCCGTCCGAGGCGAGCACCTTCGCGATGGAGCATTCGACCGCGTACTCCTCGAGCGCCGCGCGCACGTTGTCGGGATCGTCGTGGATCCCGGCAAGGCGGGCGTCGATCAGGCCCGCGGCGCGGTACGTGACGGACTCGACGGCGTACGTCCGCGTCGCCATGCGGGCGATGCGCTCGCGCGTCAGCGGGAAGTCGAGGAGCCGCCGGCCGAAGAGCTGCCGGTCCCGCGCGTACTCGACCGCCTGCGTCACGGTCGGCCGCATCCCGCCCAGGCACCCCGCCGCGAGCTTGAAGCGGCCGACATTCAGCACGTTGAAGGCGATGATGTGCCCGCGGCCCACCTCGCCGAGGAGGTTCTCCGCGGGTACCCGCGCGTCGGTGAAGGTGAGCGCGCAGGTCGACGAGCCGCGCACACCGAGCTTGTGCTCCTCGGCGCCGATCTCCAGGCCCGGAGTGTCGCGCGGCACCAGGAACGCGGCCATGCGCTCGCCGTCGACCTTGGCGTACACGGTGAAGAGGTCGGCGAAACCGGCGTTCGTGATGAACTGCTTGCTGCCGTTCAGGCGGTAGTACGTGCCGTCCGCCTCGAGGTCGGCGCGGGTCCGGATCCCCTGCGCGTCGGAGCCGGCCCCGGGCTCGGTCAGTGCGTAGGCGGCCACCGTCGTGCCCTCGGCCAGACCGGGGAGCCAGCGTCGGCGCTGCGCGTCCGTGCCGAAGAAGACGAGCGGCAGCGTCCCGATCCCGACGTGGGCACCGTACGTCACGGCCAGGCTTCCCGCATCGGCCAGGCCTTCGCTCACCAGGAGCGAGGTGACCTTGTCGAGGCCCGCGCCACCGTACGCTTCGGGGACGTCGATTCCCAGATATCCCAGACCGCCCAGCTCGGCGAGGAGCGCGCGGTGCGTCGCGTAGTCACGCGCCTCGACCTGCTCGCGCCGGGGCGCCACGCTCCCCGCGACGAACTCGCGCACCGCGTCGCGGACGGCCCGCTGCGACGCGTCCAGGTCCTCCGGCGTGAAGACCTCGCCCTCCGCGGCCGCGCGGATGAGGAACGTGCCGCCCGCGGCGGGGGCGGCGGCGCGCGTCTCGGTCATGCTGCGTGCTCCTCACGTGCGGTGGAGATGCGGGTGCGTGCACCGCGCGGCGTCGGCCGGCCCGTGCGCCCGGTCATGCGGCATCCTCGCTGGCGGTCGGACGCTCGTGCTCGGGGGACGGCGGGGGGGACGGCGGCTGCG
>JBJKRK010000035.1:0-9470 GCA_046704705.1 Candidatus Limnocylindrales bacterium
CAGGCCGTGCCCGGCGCGTCTGCGGTGCCAACCCCGCGCCACTGACGGCGTCGAGCCGGCGCAGCCCGCCCGGCCCGGCGTGTCGATCGATCCGTACAATGAGAGCCTCGTTCACCTCGTGGGCCCCGCCCCGCAAGCCTGAGGTTCGCCGTGCCCGATCGACCGCTCCCCTACGCCCAGCCAGGTGACCCCGCCAAGCGTCACTCCTCGGCGCTGACCGACGGGCCGGACCGCGCCGCCGCGCGCGCCATGCTGAAAGCGATCGGCTTCGGCGACGAGGATCTCGCCAGGCCCATCGTCGGCGTCGCGACGTGCTGGATCGAGACGATGCCGTGCAACTACAACCACCGTCGCCTGGCCGAGCACGTCAAGGAAGGCATCCGGGCCGGCGGCGGCACGCCCATGGAGTTCAACACCATCGCCGTGAGCGACGGTGTGTCGATGGGCACCGAGGGGATGAAGGCGAGCCTCGTGAGCCGCGAGGTGGTCGCCGACTCGATCGAACTCGTCGCGCGCGGCCACCTCTTCGACGGGCTGGTCTGCCTGGTCGGTTGCGACAAGACGATCCCCGGCGCGGTGATGGCGATGGCCAGGCTCGACATCCCTTCGCTCGCGCTGTACTCGGGGACGATCTACCCGGGCGTGTACAAGGGCCGACGTGACGCGACCGTCGTGACGGTGTTCGAGGCCATCGGCGCGTACCGCGCCGGGAAGATGAGCCTGGACGAGCTCTACGAGATCGAGAACGTCGCCTGTCCGGGACCGGGCGCCTGCGGCGGGCAGTACACGGCGAACACGATGTCGACGGCCCTGGAGTTCCTCGGCATCTCGCCCGCAGGGCTGAATGGGATCCCGGCCGAGGATCCCGCAAAGGACGAGGCGGCCCGCCGGTGTGGCGAGCTGGTCATGGGGCTCGTGCGCTCGGACACGCGTCCCTCGCGCTTCGTCACGCGCGCGGCCCTGGAGAACGCGATCGCCTCAGTGGCGGCGATGGGCGGCTCGACCAACGCGGTGCTCCACCTCCTGGCGATCGCGCATGAGTTCGGCGTGCCGCTCACCATCGACGAGTTCGGAGCGATCGCCGATCGCACGCCGATCGTGGCCGACATGATGCCGGGTGGCCGCTACACCGCGTTCGACATCTTCGAGGCGGGCGGGGTGTCGCTGGTGATGCGCGAGCTCCTGAAGCGGGACCTGCTGCACGGGGACGCGCTGACCGTCGACGGGCGCACGCTGGCGGAGATCGCCGCGGGCGCGCAGGAATCACCGGGGCAGCAGGTCGTCGTTCCGATCGAGCGGCCGCTCAAGCCCAGCGGCGGGCTCGCGATCCTGCACGGCACCCTGGCGCCCGACGGCTGCGTGATCAAGCTCGCCGGACACGAGCGGCGCTTCCACCGCGGACCGGCGCGCGTGTTCGACTCCGAGGAGGAGTGCTACGCGGCCGTGAAGGCACAGGAGATCCATCCGGGCGACGTGGTCGTGATCCGCTACGAGGGTCCCGCGGGCGGGCCCGGCATGCGGGAGATGCTGAGCGTCACCGCGGCCCTGGTGGGCGAGGGGCTGGGCGACAGCGTGGCGCTCCTCACCGACGGACGGTTCAGCGGCGGGACGCACGGCCTGATGATCGGCCACGTGGCGCCCGAGGCGGTGCTCGGCGGGCCGATCGCGCTCGTGCAGGAGGGCGACAGCATCGTGATCGACGTGGATCGCAAGGCGCTCGACCTGGAGGTCCCGGAGGACGAGCTGGCGCGCCGACGCGCCGGCTGGTCCGCGCCCGACCCCCGCTACACGGCCGGCGTGTTCGCCAAGTACGCGGCGCTGGTCGGCTCGGCCAGCCAGGGCGCCGTGACCAGCCCCACGGCCCGGCGCACCTGAATGCGTCCGTCGCGGGATCGCGGGGCATCGGACGTCCCACCGGGTAGCGTCCGGCTGGCATGGACGCGCTGCTGACGCCTGCCGAACGCGCCTTCCTGCGCGACGCCCGCGAGGCGGTGCTCGCGACCATGGGCCCGAGCGGCTCTCCGCGGCTGGTGCCGGTCTGCTTCGCCCTGGCGGACACTGGCGATGAGCGAGTCATCCTCCACTCGCCTCTGGACGAGAAGGCGAAGCGCGATCCCGACCCGCATCGGCTGGCCAGGGTGCGCGACATCCTGATCCTGCCTGAGGTGACGCTGCTGATCGATCGCTGGGACGAGGACTGGCGGCGCCTCGCCTGGCTCAGGCTGTACGGTCTGGGCGAGCTGCTCGAACCGGAGCCCCACGAGCGTGCCGAGCACGGCGCCGCGATCGTCGCGCTGCGCGCCAAGTACCCGCAATACGCGACCCAGGACCTCGAGTCGCGGCCCATCATCCGGATCACAGTGCACCGGGCCAGCAGCTGGGGTGCCATCGAGTAGCGCGGCCGCCGCGTCCGTGCCGACGTCTTCCCGCCCGCCGGCCTCGCGCCCGCGCCCGATGCCCCCGCGCCGCTTCAGCCGGCGAGGAGCTCCGGGGGCGCTTTGATCAGCTTGCCGCGGCGGTTGATCGCGTGCTCGGCAAGCGCCGTGACCCCCATCGCCACCAGCGCCCGCTCGGCTGCCGGGAGCGGTCGCACGACGCTCAGGAACTGGTCGGCGCGTGCGCGGTCGATCTGGCCGAGGAGCGCGAGGCCCTTCTCGGTGATGGACAGGGTGCGCTGCCGGCGATCCGCGACCTCCTCCTGGCGGACGAGCAGGCCCTCGGAGACCAGCCCGCGCACGACCCGGCTCGCCGCCGACGGGGAGCGCCCCAGCTGCTCGGCCAGATCGCCCACCGTGAGCGATACCGCTCCCGCAACGGCGTACAGCGCGGCGAGCTGCGTGAAGCCCAACCGCAGCTCGCTCAGCTGCGCGGCGAACCCGATCACCAGGTCGCGCCACAGCGCGCGCCCCATGGCGATCCGGTCGGAGAGCTCCCGCGGATTCTGCAGGCGGACGGCTGCCGCCCGGACACTCGGGCTGACGGCGCTGCTCGGTCTCGAGGCACCGCCGGCATGATCGTTCATTCAGGGTGAGCGTACACAACGTGGGCCGATCCATGCAAGGTTGCACAGAATCCGGCGGGGTGCGTGCGTCGCGCTGCTAAGGTGCACGTGGTCGCCCGGCAGGGACGGGCGGCGTGCGCCGCCGCGGGACAAGGCCGGTCGACAGCACCGATGCATCAACATCCATTCAGGGAGGCCCATGGGGACGGTTGCGCTCGTCTTTCCCGGCCAGGGATCGCAGTACGTTGGCATGGGACGGGCCGTCGCCGAGCGGTCGGCCGAAGCGGCAGCGGTCTTCGCCGACGTCGACCGGGCGCTCGGCACGCCGATCAGCGAACTCGCCTGGCACGGCACCGCCGAGGAACTCGACCTCACCGTCAACTCCCAGCCGGCCCTGCTCGCCACTTCGATCGCCTACCTCCGGGCCCTCGAGGAGGCGCTCGCCGCGCGGGGCGTGCCGCCGCCGGCGCCCGCCTTCTACGCCGGCCACTCGATGGGGCAGTACAGCGCGATGGTGGCCGCCGGCGTGCTCGAGCTGGGCGATGCGGCACGTCTGGTCCGCGAGCGCGGCCGCCTGATGCAGGCATCCGGGTCCGGAAAGGACGGGGCGATGGCGGCCATCATCGGCCTGCCGGACGACCGGCTGGCGGACCTCGAAGCGGCCGGGCGTTCCGTTGGGATCTTCACGATCGCGAACTGCAACTCGCCCGGCCAGGTGGTCGTGAGCGGCGAGCGACCCGCGGTCGAGCATGCGGCGGCGGCGGCGAGGGAGCTCGGCGCCCGGCGCGCGATGCTCCTGCCGGTGAGCGTCGCGGCGCACTCACCGCTCATGGCCGAGGCCGCCGAGGGGATGCGCGTCGCGCTCGCGAACGTCGCGTTCGCTGATCCGGCGGCACCGCTGGTGGCCAACGCTGACGGCCGCCTGCTCCTCAACGGCGAAGCGTGCCGCTCCGAGCTCATCGAGCACCTCACGAGCGGCGTCGACTGGGTCGGCGCCGTGCGGGCCATGGCCGCCGGTGGTACGGACACATTCCTGGAGATCGGGCCCGGTCGCGTGCTGACAGGCCTGCTGAAACGCATCGTCCCGGACTGCGCGGCGCTCGCCACGGACGACCCGGACGCCCCGGGGCGCCTGGCCGTGCCGGCGGCCCCGCTGCCCATCTGAACCCTGTCGAATCCGGAGGGGAGACTTCGTTCCCATGCGTCGACCTGACTACAACCGCCGTGTGGTGGTGACCGGCCTCGGTGTCGTGAGCCCCGTGGGCTGTGACGTCGAGACCGTCTGGCACAACCTGGTGGAGGGCCACAGCGGGCTCGGCCTGATCACCCGCTGGGACCCCACGCCGTACGAGGCCAAGGTCGCCGGCGAGATCCACGGGTTCGACCCCGCCGCCTGGATGGGGTACAAGGCCGCCCGCCGCACCGACCGCAACGTGCAGTTCGGCGTGGCCGCCGCCAAGCAGGCGCTCGCCGACTCCGGCCTCGAGGTCACCGACGCAAACCGGGACGACATCGGCGTCGTGTTCGCCTGCGGCGGCGGCGGGCCCGGCCTGATGATGGAGAACAAGCAGGCGTGGGACACCAAGGGTGCGCGCATGGTCAGCCCGTTCTTCATCGCGAACATGCTCCCCGACACGGCCTCGGGCCAGATTGCGATCGAGACCGGCATCCGCGGGCACAACATGGCGGTCGTGACCGCCTGTTCCTCGGGCACGCACAACATCGGCGAGGGGGCCGAGGCCATCCGGCGCGGCGACTGCATCGCCGTGGTCGCCGGCGCGACCGAGGCGCCCCTGTACGAGCTCATGCACATCGGCTTCAGCAACATGCACGGCATCGGGACGCCACGGCCCGGCGAAGGCCCCGAGACGGCTTCCCGCCCGTTCGACCTGACCCGCAACGGGTTCATCGTCGGGGAGGGGTCTGCCTCGCTGATCCTGGAGGATTTCGAGCTGGCCCGGGCGCGCGGGGCCCACATCTACGCCGAGGTCGTCGGGTACGGCTCCTCCAATGACGCCTGGGACCTGATCCAGCCCGTCGAGAAGGGCGACGGCGTGGCGCGCGCCATCCGCATGGCGCTCGAGCGGCGCGGTGTGCCGGCCGACGAGATCGACATGATCAACCCGCACGGCACCTCGACGCCGATGGGGGATCTGCGCGAGGCGCAGGGATTCTGGAGCGTCTTCGGCGACCACACCCCGAAGATCGCGATCAGCGCGACGAAGTCGATGACGGGACACATGATGGGGGCCGCGGGCGCCTTCGAGGGGCTGGCGACCGTGCTCAGCGTCTACCACCAGGTCGCTCCGGCCACCCTGAACTACCGCGACCCCGACCCCGAGATCGACCTCGACATCGTGCACTGCGGTTCGCGCGAGATGCCGATCCGCTATGCGCTCTCCGACAACATCGGCCTGGGCGGGCACAATGGAGCCGTGATCTTCAAGCGGTATACCGGCGACTGATCGGGGTGCGCACCAGCGCGACGGAACCCGCCGAGCAGCGCGTCGCCCGCGATCGCCCCGAGGACCCGCTCGCCGGATGGTTCGGGCCACGCAGCGAGTCGTGGCGCCTCGATCGGGAGGCCTACCTGCTGTTGGGTGCTGGCCCCCGCGCGCTCCTGCTCCAGCTCGCCCATCCGCTCGTCGCCGAGGGCGTCGCGCAGCACAGCGACTTCCGCGCCGATCCGTGGGGCCGGCTCCGGGGCACCCTGCGGAGCTACCTGCGCATCATCTACGGCACGAGCGGGCAGGCGCGCGCCGAGGTGCGCCGGCTGAACCGCCTCCACCGCGCAGTCGGCGGGCAGGTGCGCGATCCCGTCGCGCGGGAGATCGGCGGCGCGACCTACTCGGCGCGCGACCCGCATCTCTCGCTCTGGGTGCACGCGACGCTCATCGAGTCGACGCTCGCCGTCTACGAGGCCTGGCGCGAGCCGCTCGGGCCGGGGCGCCGCGCGCGCTTCTACGCGGAGAGCGTGCCGCTCGGGCGGGCGTTCGGGATTCCCGACGAGTTGCTTCCGGGAGACCTGAGCGCGTTCGAGCGCTACTGGGAGGAGATGCTCGCGCCGGGAGGGCCGATCAGGGTGTCGCCCACGGCCCGTGACCTGGCGTCGACAGTCCTGCATCCGCCGCTCGGCCCGCTGCCGTCGTTCCTGTACGACTGGGTCCTCTGGGCGGCCGTCGACCTGCTGCCGCCGCGCCTGCGGCGCGAGTACGGCGTGCCCTGGACCACCCTGCGCGCCTGCACCAGCAACTGGCTTGTCGCCGGTTTCCGCGCCTGGCGACCGGTGCTCCCGACGAGCCTGCGCTGGATGCCGCAGGCTCGCGCGGCCGACAGTCGCCTGCGAGCCGCCGGACTCGCGGTCGCGTGAGCAACCCGACAGCGGGCGGCGCAGGGCACCTCCCCACCGGCGTCGCGGCTACAATCGCGCCCAAGCTCAGCGAGGAGTACCAGCCCGTGCCCAACCAGGATCCGTCGCGCCGTGCGGTCATCACCGGCCTCGGCGCCATCACGCCGATCGGGAACGATTTCCCCACCTTCTGGCGCAACCTGGTGGCTGGCGTGAGCGGCGGCGGTCCGATCACCTCGTTCGATTCCACCGGCTACGACGTGCGCATCGCCGCCGAGGTGAAGGACTTCGATCCCACGGTGGCCATGGACCGCAAGATGGCGCGCCGGATGAGCCGCTTCATCCACTTCGCGACGGCCGCCACGAAGGAAGCCCTGCAGGACGCGAAGCTCGACTTCTCCGACTGGAGCCCCGAGCAGCGGGACCGCGTCGGCATCGCGCTCAACACCGGGGGTGGCGGGCTCGAGGAGATCACCAGGGCGACGCGCGTGCTGGAGGAGAAGGGTCCCGGCCAGGTGAGCCCCTTTGCCATTCCCGCCGTGTCCGGTTCGATGGGTGCCTGCATGGTCTCCATGCAGCACGGGATCACCGGGCCCGTGGTCACACAGGTCGCCGCCTGCGCGAGCTCGGTGATCGCGTTCCTGGACGGGCTGCGCATGGTGCAGCGTGGCGAGTGCGACGTCGTGATCGTCGGCGGGAGTGAGGCGCCGCTCATCCCGATGGCGTTCGCCGCGCTGGCGAACATGGGTGCGCTCTCGAAGCGGAACGACGACCCGACGCATGCCTCGCGCCCGTTCGATCGCGACCGGGACGGCTTCCTCTTCGGTGAGGGCGCCGGTGCGCTCGTGATGGAAAGCGCCGAGCATGCGCTGGCACGCGGCGCGCGGATCTACGCGGAGGTGCTCGGTGCGGCGCTGACGGCCGATGCCTTCCACGTCAGCGCGCCGGAACCCAGTGGTCGCGGCGCCGCGCGCGCCATGACCCTCGCCATGCGCGATGCCCACGTCGCCCCGGACGAGATCGACTACATCGTCGCCCACGGCACCTCGACGCCGCTGAACGATGCGACGGAGACGCGCGCGATCAAGCAGTCGTTCGGGGAGCACGCCTACCGGGTCCCGATCAGCTCTCCCAAGTCGATGGTGGGGCACCTGCTCGGGGCGGCGGGCGCCATCAGCGGCCTCACCGCAATCGGCGCGATCCAGACGGGCGTCATCCCACCGACGGCGAACCTGGAGCACCCGGACCTCCCCGACTGCGATCTCGACTACGTTCCGCTGCAGGCACGCGAGCGGCGTGTGGAGACCGCGATCTTCAACGGCTTCGGCTTCGGTGGCCAGAACGCCGTGGCCGTGGTGCGGCGCTTCATCGGCTGAGCGACCGGCTGTTCAGCCTGCTCCGGGCGCGGGAATCCTGCGTCCCTCGAACGCCTCCACCCTGGCGCGCACGTCGTCGGGGACCGGCTCGGGGCGTCCGGCGGCATAGTCGTACATCACCTGGACCGTCTCGCCGTACGCCACCAGGCGCGCCGCGCCGTGCGCCGTCTGCTCCGTCTCGAGGCGGTACTCCATGGAGAACGACGAACGACCGATCCAGCCGATCCGGCAGGCGACGACGAGGCGCTCGCCGAACAGCACCGGGCTGCGATACGTGATGCGGGCCTCCGCCAGGATGAGGCTCCGGCCCCCGCTGGTCGCCCCGATCCCGAGTGAGGAGCCCGTCGCGGCCGCGTAGTACGCCGCGCGCGCCGACTCGAAGTACGTCAGGTACACGGCGCTGTTGACGTGGCCCATGGCGTCCGTGTCACGGAAGCGCACTTCGATGGGGTGCTGAAACGGGAACGAGCCCCGGGGCTCGGCGACACTCGCTGGCATGCACCGATTGTGCCGTACCGTCGTCACCGATGGCGCGGCAACAGCGTCACCGACGACGGCCGGTCACCGCGCCGATCGCGACGAGACGACCTACCGAGCGTGTCTCCCTGTCGCCGGGAACGCCACCTAGCCCTGCCCTGTCGCGCGCACCACGAGCGTGCCGCCGCCGGGCACCTCGCCGCCGACACCGCTCACCACGATCGGGTAGCGACCCGGCCTGGGCGCCAGGAAGCGCACGGACTGCGTCTGACCCGGCCGCGCCGGGAGGTCGACGTTGGCGAGGCCCTGCACCGCCAGGTCACGGAACGCGGGTTCCTGGTTGGTGAAGCGCAGGAGCACCCAGTGTCCCGCAGTCACCTGCACCGCGGACTGGGACAGCGAGCCGTCCTGCGCCACGAGGTCGACCGGCTGCGCGACGGCGTTCAGGTAGCGATCCGCGGCGAGCACGCCCCCGCCCACGGCAAGCGCGAGCACCGCGATGAGCACGAGGTATCCGGCGTCACGCACTCGCTGCGCGACGCTCGTCGTCAGCAGCCGTGCGGAACCCGGGTTGGCGTCGAAGGAGCGCAGCCGCAGGGAGTTCGTGACGACGCTGACCGAACTGAGCGCCATCGCGCCGGCGGCCAGGGCGGGGCTGAGCAGGGTCCCGGTCAGGGGGTACAGCGCGCCCATCGCCACCGGGATCAGCACCACGTTGTAGCCGAATGCCCAGGCGAGGTTCTGCCGGATCACGCCGAGCGTGCGCCGCGACAGCGCGATGGCCGCCGCCACGCCGCGCGGATCGCCACCCACCAGGGTGACATCCGAGGCCTCGATCGCGACATCCGCGCCCGTCCCGATCGCGATACCGAGGTCCGCCTGCGCAAGGGCCGGCGCATCGTTGATGCCGTCGCCCACCATCGCCACGCGGAGGCCGCGCCCCTGGAGGTCGCGCACCACGTCGGCTTTCTGCCCGGGCAGGACCTCGGCGCGCACGTGCTCAGGGTCGATCCCCACCTGACGCGCCACGGCGTCCGCCGTCGCGCGGTGGTCGCCCGTCACGAGCCAGACCTCCAGGCCTTCGCCGCGCAGCGTGCGGACCGCCTCGGTCGCCTCGGCCTTCACGGGATCCGCCACCAGGATCAGGCCGAGCGGCTGGTCGTGGCGCGCGACCAAAACCCGTGTCAGTCCCGTGCCTGCCGCCTCCTAGGCGTCGGACACGAGCGGGCCGATGTCGATACCCCCTTCCGCCATGAGGCGGGCGTTG
>JBJKRK010000036.1:0-5754 GCA_046704705.1 Candidatus Limnocylindrales bacterium
TCGCGTGCCGTCGAACACCATCGCGTCCTCGGCGCCCCGCGTCGCCAGCGCGAGCTGCACCCCCCGTCCCGCCGCGTATCGAAGCAGTGCCTCGGTCGCAGCAGGATCGAGGTCACTCGCGGAGAAACAGGCGATGGTCAGGTGCGGGAGCAGTGCGTCCAGGTACTCCGGGTCCCGCTTCGTCGAGAAGTCGAAGGACACCCGGACGTGACGGGCGAGCGTCGGGATCTCGGCCTCGAGGAAGCTGGACTCGCTCGAGTGCGCGATGTCGAAGCCGGCGGCGTAGGCGAGGTCTTCGTCGGAGAGGTGGAAGCGGGAGACGCCTTCCGAGCCACCGACGAACACCCGGTTGCCCTCGACCAGCTCCACCTCCGCGTACGCGTTCGGTCCGGGCACGACTCGTACCCGGGACACGTCGAGCCCCTCGGCGCGAAGGGCCTCGAGCACCACACGGCCGGCCGGGTCCGTGCCCAGGGCGCCGAGGTACGCGGCAGCAGCCCCGGCCCGTCGGGCTGCGACGGCGACGTTGACCGACTGCCCGCCGGGGAACATCAGCCCGAGTTGCCGGTAGCGGTCGACGACGTTGTCGCCGACACCCAGGAGGCGCATGGTTCAGTAGTCGACCTTGAACATGTAGCGGCGCTCCTGCAGGTCGTGGCCCGTCGCTGCCTCGAAGTGCCGTGCCAGGCGGGCCATGACGGCGTCGAGTGCGAACGTCGAGGCGTACGGCCGCTCGGACTCGTCGACGCCCGTGAGGCTCAGGTCGCGCGAGTCGATGAACCAGCCCTTCCTGGAGTACTTCTCCACGAACGCCTTCGCGCGCTCGTCGATCGGGCGGGTCGCCTCTTCACTCAGGAAGACGATGACGGGAGTGTCTTCCGTCACGACCTCCATGGCGCCGTGGAGGAATTCCATCGCGTTGAAGTGCGCCGCGTGCTTCCACTGCATCTCCTGCAGGAAGCACATCGACAGGCAGTAGGCCGTTGCCTCGTTGGCGCCGGACCCGAGCACGTAGATGATCGGTTCGTCCTTGAGCGCGGTTGCGATGCGCGCGCTCAGCGCTTCGGTCTGCTCGCACGCCTCGACCAGCGCGTCCGGCAGCCGCTCCAGCGTGCGCAGGTGTCGCTCGTACTCGTCGGCCGGCATCTCACCCGTCTCGCGCAGGAGCGAGAGGCCGAGCAGAGCGAGCGTGAAGTCCTTGGGATCGCCGGTGCCATGGTCCTCCGCTGCCACGTCGTAGGTGAATGCCACCTCGGCCGCCTGCGCGAGCGGGCTCGTGGACAGTTTCGTCGCCGCCACGACAGTGGCTCCATGCTCGCGAGCGAACTTCGCGGCCTGCACGGTCTCCTTCGTGGTGCCCGTGTGCGAGACGAGCACGGCGAGCGAGCCGGGCCCGAACGACGCGGGGCTCCGGTAGATGAGCTCCATCGCGGGAAGTGCCGTGACGGGCAGCTGCGTGGAACGACGCTCGAGCAGGTAGTGGAGCGGCTGGAGCGCGATCAACGACCCGCCGCAGCCGACGAGATACACGTTCCGCAGTCCGTCTGCCACGAGGCGCTTCGCGAGTGCCTCGATCTCGGAGCGCTGTCCGAGCGCGATCTCGATCGCGCGCCGGTCGCGCGGGATCGGCTGCAGCGGGATGGCCTGCGCTGTCGGCATGTGCTGGATTCCTCCTTCTCGGTGCGTGTCCCGTGGTGAGCGAGACGACCGCGGTGAGTGGCGCCTGTCAGGGCCAGGTGGCGTCCGCGCCAGAGGCCAGGACGCGATGGCCCATGAAGATGCGTTCGTCGAGGTCGGTGATGCCGCGCAGCAAGGCCGAATGCACCGTGAACCACTGGAGCGGCACGAGCAGCACGAACGGCACGAGCAGCGGGTGCAGTCCCGGGTACGCGGCGGCGTCGAAGCGCAGGACGCGCGCGCCGTTCTGCTCGAGCACCTGGACGGCACGCTCCGTCATGGCACGGGACTCGTCGGTGCCCAGCAGCGCGACGACATCGGGCCGCTGGCGTTCGAGTGCCTCGACCGGCCCGTGGCGGAGCTCGGTGGCTTCGACGATCGAGCCGTTGACGCGGATGTTCTCCATGAACACCGTGAGGGCGAACTTGTAGCCGAGCCCGTAATTGGGCCCTGCCGCGAGGACGTACAGCAGGTTCGCGCTGAGGAATTCGCGCGCTCGGGCGAGGGAGGGGCCCCTGGCCTCGCGATATGCCCGTCCCAGCAGTGGTGGCAACGCCTCAAGCCCCGCCAGAGCGGCCGCCGCATCGTCGCCGCGAGGCGATCCGGTGACGCGGGCGAGCTCGAGCGCGAACAGGTAGACGGCTGCGAGCGGAAGCACGTACAGGGCCGACGAGTCGTAGTCGATGACTTCGGCAGCCTCCCGCGCCATGGGGCTGGGGCGCCGGCGGGCCAGCACCACACTGTGCGCCCCGCGTGCGTTGGCGTGGCGGAGCGCGGCAAGCGTGTCCTCGGTCGCGCCCGAGTACGACGCGAGGAACACCAGGGACCGGCGGCCGAGCCTGGCCGGGTCGCGCCAGGTGAGCTCGTATCCGTTCAGTACGTCCGCCGGAACGGTGGTCAGCCGGTCGAGCAGGTACTTCCCCGAGTACATGTTGGACCACGACCCACCGCTGCCGACGAAGAAGACGTGGTCGAATTCCCCGGCAGCCGTCCGGCGGGCGAGCTGCTGGATGCGCTCTCTCTGTTCCGCCAGGAACTGCGCGAGGTCGTGCTCGAGGCGGGGCGCGGTGAAGAACTCGCTGTTGATCGCTGCTTCCACAAGTGCCTCGAGGCCGGCCACGCTACCCGATTCCTCCCCTGCCGCCACGACGGTCGCGGCTTGTTGAGAACGACCGCTCCAATGCTGAGAGATCGTTCTCACATCGTCATGCACTGAAGGATATGCGGCCTGTCAACTCCCCATGGGAGGGCGGAACGGACCCTGGTACCGGCCGGAGGTTGCGCTGCGGCGCCGTGCCGTGACGCGCGTAACTAGGCTCCGATGCGCCGCGACCCGGTGCGCGCCGGCGACGGCGACGAGGGGCGGCCGGTGCGCGTGTACGCGAGGGCGAGGGCGAGCGACAGGACTGCGAGGGCGAACCACCAAGTTGGCCCCGTCGCCGCCACGGCGACGCCCGCGATTGCCGGGCCCGCGGCATTGCCGATCGATCCTCCGAGCCCGAGCGCGCCCTGGTAGCGGCCCCTGTCGGCCGGCGGAGCCAGCTCGGCTACCACGGCCGGCTGCAGCGGGAACACGACCATCTCGCCCAGGGTGAAGACGGCCATCGCCACGGCGATCCAGCTGGGTCCCCCGGGCACGGCGAGCGCGGCGAAGCCGAGGACCCAGAGCACGATGCCGCCCGCGATGGCTGACGGTGGGTGAATGCGGCGCACCCGGCGCGAGACAAGCTCCTGGCCCGCCAGGATCATCCCCCCGTTCAGGGCGAGGATGGCGCCCCAACTCCCGAGGGTCAGGTGGTTCCGGGTGAGCCCCTCCGCCGGGAAGACGGTGAAGAGCTGGATGTACGCCCCGAAGGTGAGGAGGTACAGCCCCACGAACACGAGCAGCCTCCGGTTCCTGTACCAGGGCGCGGTCCTGGCGCCGCCGGCCTGCGGCTCGGAGTCTTCGACCTGCCCGAGCCGCGTCCCGCCCGACTGCGGCTGGCCCGTGCGAGCTGCTGAGGTCGGCGCCCGGCCCCTGCCCGTTTCTGGGAGCCGCCACGCGAACAGCATTCCGGCCAGGCACAGGATGGCGGCGGCACCCACGTAGACCAGACCGAACCCGAGACGGCTGATGAGCACCCCCGCGACTGCCGGGCCGAGGAACCAGCCCACACCGAGCGCCTGGTACATGCGGCCGAAGATGAGCGTGCGCGAATCGGCGGGGACGACATCGGCAACGACCGCCTGGAGCGCGGGGTACGGAAGGGAGTCGAAGAACCCGGCCGCGCCTGCCGCGACCATCATGAGCGCGAGGGTGGGTGCCAGCGCGAGTCCGATCGCCGAGGCTGCACCCAGCACCATGCCGAGGACGATGACCAGACGGCGCCCGTAGCGATCGGCGAGTTCGCCTGCAACGATGCTTGCGCTGGCTGCCGCGAGGAAGTAGATGGCCGTCGACAGCGAGGCGAGTGCGATGTCCGCATGGAACGCCGACTTTGCGTAGAGGGGCAGGAAGTCGAAGATTGCGGCGCTGCCGATCGACCCGAGCGCCTGGCCTGCCAGGAGGACACCGATGATCGGCGCGTGTCCCCCAGCCGGTTGCCCGTCGTCACGGCGCGTGCGTGCATCGGCGAGGCGCCATTCCGGCATGGGTCTGGGCTCCTGAGTGGGGCGCACATCGTCCGTTTCTGAGAACGTTCTCACTCGGGTGGGTCGAGTGTCAAGTTGCCCTGCGCACCGCTCCGCGTCCGGGCGGGGTTCCCTGCTCGGTCCGGCGGTCGGTATGCTCGCGGGATGAACGACGAGCCGCTGCATTTCCGTTCGGCCTCCTGGCTGGCGAGCGCCATCCGCAGCCGGGCAGTCTCGTCGAGCGAGGTCGTGGACGCCTGCCTGCGGCGCATCGAAGCCGTCAACCCGCGGATCAACGCTGTCGTGCGGCTCGCGGACGATGCCCGGGACAACGCCCGACGGGCCGATCTGGAGCTGCGTGCAGGGCGGCTGCGGGGGCCGCTGCACGGGGTGCCCTTCACGATCAAGGATTCCCTCGACACGGCGGGGGTGGTGACGACTGCCGGGACCGCCGGCTGGGCGGCCCGCGTTCCGGCGCGAGACGCCACCGTCGTGGCGCGGCTGAAGGCGGCGGGCGGGATCTTGCTCGGCAAGACGAACACCCCGGAGTTCACCTGGTCCGACGAGACGGACAATCTCGTGTACGGGCGCACGAACAACCCGTACGACCCGACGCGCACCCCCGGCGGAAGCAGCGGCGGTCCGGCGGCGATCGTCGCCGCGGGTGGATCGCCATTCGACATCGGCAGCGACACGGGGGACAGCATCCGCCAGCCTTCGCACGTGTGTGGCATCGTTGGCCTGAAGCCGACGAGCGGCCGCGTCCCCCGCACCGGCCACAACCCCTCGTATCGTGGAATCCTGGAGTCGCTCACGCAGCTCGGGCCCATGGCGCGTCGCGTCGAGGACCTCGCGCTCGTTCTGTCGATCATCGCCGGACCCGACGGAGAGGATCCGCACGTGCCGCCCGTCCCGCTCAGGGATTCGGCCGATGTGGCGATGGCCGGCCTGCGAGTGGTCTGGTTCACGGACAATGGCGTCCGCACGCCGACGCCGGAGACGGCGCGGGCCGTGGAGATTGCGGCCGGCGTCCTGGAGTCGGCGGGTGCGAGGCTCGCCCGGGAAGTGCCTCCTGGGATCGATCGTGCGGCGGAGCTCTGGCAGCGGCTGGTCGATGCCGACGGCCGCGCCTGGCTGCTGCGGCTCCTGGATGCCGCGGGCACGTCTGGAATGGGCTCGTTCCGCGGGCGATCCGACTGGCGGGAAATGCCCCCGTCCCTTCCCGGGGCCGAGCTCACGGCCCTCGTGGAGGAAGTGGACGAGGTCCGCGCGCGCCTTCTCCGGTGGGTCCAGGACGTGGATCTGATCCTGTCGCCGACGCTTCCCCGCCCGGCAATCCGTCACGGCGAGAGCTACGCGCGCTGGTTCGGGGATTCGTACAGCGATGTGCACAACCTGACGGGCTGGCCGTCGGCGGTGGTTCGCGCCGGGACTTCCACGGAGGGGCTGCCGATCGGTGCGCAGCTG
>JBJKRK010000037.1:0-3882 GCA_046704705.1 Candidatus Limnocylindrales bacterium
CGGGGCGGGATCACCGGGCCCGCCATCGGGAATCGCCCTCCGCGTGGTCCCCAACAGACAAGGAAAGAGCCCCGCAGGACGGGGCTGCTCCGCGCGTACGCCTCAGGCGCGCGGAGTGTAGCAAGGCCGCCATTCGCAGGTCAAACCGAGATCCGCCCGACGGGCGAGATCCGCCGACGGAGGAGGTCCGTCGCAACCCCGGCCGCGTGCGTTTGTCCGACCGCCCGCCATCTCCCGGAGCGGCCACGACGCCCGGAGCGGCGCGCCCTCCGGGGCGCCGACCCGCACTCACCGCCCGGCCGCCTATACTCCGTCGCTGTGAGCCCACTCCCGTTGCGCAGGTGAGCCGGAACCTTCGAGGCTTCCTCCTCGAGATCGCGGAGACGCTCATCCTGACCATCATCGTGCTGGTGGTCGTCCAGACCTTCGTCGCGCAGACCAACAAAGTCGAGCAGCAGAGCATGGAAGACACACTGCTGCCCGGCCAGTACATCGTCGTGGACAAGCTCACCCCCCACTTCGAGCCGTACCAGCGCGGCGACATCGTGATCTTCACACCGCCGGGTGAGCCCGCCGGCTCGACGCCCTTCATCAAGCGCATCATCGGGATGCCCGGGGACACGGTGGACATCCGCGACGGCCACGTCTTCATCAACGGCCACGAGCTGAGCGAGCCGTACGTGTACCCGGGGCAGATCACCGAGCCGCTGACCGGGCAGAGCCACTGGATGCTGGGGCCGCAGCAGTACTTCGTGATGGGGGATCACCGCGAGGACTCGACGGACTCACGCGTCTTCGGGCCGATCTCCGGGTCGAGCATCATCGGCCGGGCGTGGCTGCGGTACTGGCCGATCGCGGCGCTCGAAGTGCTGCCCACGCCGATCTACCCCAACCTCAGCCCCGCCGACGTGGCGCCGAACAGCGCTGGCGCAGGCCTCCGTGCGGGGCTGAGCGCGCACACCCGCCCAGCGTGACGGCAGGCGGCACGCGGCCCCATGGGGCGCAGGTTGCCGCGTGCCCGGCCAGGGCCCGGAGACCGCGGCGCCACCGCCTATACTCCCGGCCTGTGATGCACGTGCTCCCCGCGGCGTGAGCCAGCGCCCCTGGGGCTGCCTTTTCGAGGTGGCCGAGACCCTGGTCCTCACCCTCATCATCTTCCTGGTCATCCAGACGTTTGTCGCGCAGCCCTACAAGGTCGAGCAGCAGAGCATGGAGGACACGCTGCTGCCCGGCGAGTACGTGCTGGTCGACAAGCTCACGCCCCACTTCGAGCCGTACCAGCGCGGGAACATCGTGGTCTTCATGCCGCCGGACGCCGCGGCCGAAGGCTCGATTCCCTTCATCAAGCGCATCATCGGGATGCCCGGGGACACGCTCGACATCCGTGACGGTCACGTCTTCATCAACGGCCGCGAGCTGAACGAGCCGTACATCTACCCCGGTCAGGTCACCGACCCGACGAACGGACAGAGCGAATGGGTGGTGCCGAAGGGCGACTACTTCGTGATGGGCGATCACCGCGAGAACTCGAGTGATTCGCGCGTCTTCGGCCCGATACCCGCCTCCAGCATCATCGGGCGCGCGTGGCTCCGGTACTGGCCCATCAACACGATGGAGGTGATCCCCACGCCGACCTACCCGATCGTGGGTCCGGCAGGGGCGGCACCAGCCTCCAGCCCGATTGCGGGCGCGGGTCCCGCGGACGTCCGGCCCGGTTTCGGGACTGCCGCGCTCGACTTGCCCGCCGGCGCGCGCGTGCGCGCCGCCTGAGGCGCGCAGCCTGAGGTGCCGGCAATGGTGGACGCCCAGCTCATCCACATCGCCATCGCGGTCGCGGCAGCGGCGGCCGCGTCGCTCGCCCTGCGCACGGCCGACGCGCGCTGGATGGTGCTGCTCGTTGGCCTCTGCCTGATCGTGGTCCCGCTCGCCGCCACGCCGCCGACCGCCCCGGTCCTTGCCTTCTGGTTGATCGCCGTCCTGCTCTCGACCTACCTGCTGTGGATCGCGGTGCGTGACACGACCCGACTGGTCGCATCGCTTCCGCTCGGCGGCACCGCCGAGGCGCTGTTCGCGGGACTCGGTTTCGTCCTGGGGTGGCTGGCTGCTCCGGTCGCGGCACCACTGCGTGGCACGGATGCAGCCGTCGGCGCGGCGTTCGCGCTGGCGATATCGGCGCTGGCGATGGCGGCGTTCGGTCGCGACAGCCTGCGCGGGGGGATCGGCGGGCTCCTGGCCATGGGCGCGGCGATCTTCCTGTGGATCGGATTCACGGGAAGGCCGCAGGAGCTTCTGCTGCTCGCGCTGGCGCTCGCGCTGGTCGCGGGGGCGGCGGCGACGCTCGTGTTCACGCAGGCTGCCTACCGGTTGCGGGGTGAACTGGAGCTCGCCCCACGCTCGCACGATCTACGCGATCGGCCGTGAAGGCGGGGTCCACGCCATGAACCCGGCGGCGCTGGTCGTGCTGGCCGGCTGCGCCGCACCTGCCGTCTGGCTGCTCCGTGGTCGCACCGGCGCCGCGCACGGCGTTGGTGTCACGGCACTCGCGCTGGCGCTGCTCGCGGCGCTCTTCGAGCGACCCGGTGCGAGCGTGACCATGGGCGGCGTGAGCCTGGTCGTGACGAGCTACTCGAGACTCACCCTCGTGGTCGCCGCGAGTGCGTTCCTGCTGCTCGCGCTGCTGGAACTCGCGGGAACCGTCCGCCAGGGGGAGGATGACCCCTCCGCCGGGATCGGCGGTGAATGGGATGACCCGTCCGCTGAGAGCGTCGGTCGGCCGGCTCAGGCTCCTGACGAGGGACTGGCCGTGGAGCAGCGCGGACGGGCTCCCCGGGCGCGGCCGTGGATGCCGGTGCCGCTGCCCGCCGCCCTGTTGCTCACGCTGGCCTTCCTGGGCGCGGCGCTGCCGGCCGCAGATCCGACCGCGTACAGGTATCTGCCCAATGCCGCCGGGCCCGAGGCAGGTCTGCTGCTCTTCACGGCGGCCGGACTCCTGGCGCTGCCGGCCGGGCTGCGCCGCGGGGAGGACCTCGTCTCTCTTCGCACCACACTGCAGGAGCTCCGACTCATCGCGGTGTCGGGAGGACTGGCCATGGCAGGGGCAGCGTGGCTCGCGCTCCTCGGCACGCACGCGATACCCGACCCCCAGGCCTCGAGCGCCGGGCTCGCGCTCGTCGCGGCCGCGCTGGCACTGCGTCTGGGCATCATGCCGGTGCACGTCACACGGGCGCGCCTGGGGGCGACGATCCCGGGCGCCGTGCTGGTGGTCCTCGCGGTGTGGCTCCCTGCGGCGTTTGCGCTTGCCGGGCTGGCATGGAGCCGGGCAGCGCTCACACCGCTCGGGCTCGCCGCGCCGGGCGGCGCGTGGGCGATCCTGGTCGTCATCGCGTTCGTCACGCTGGCCGCAGGGCCACTGGTGGCATCCCTGCAGGCGGACCTGCGACACCTGGTGATCTACAGCATCATCGGTGACGGAGGGATGGTGCTGCTCGCCTTTGCCGCCGGGACGTCGGCCTCAGCGCCCGCGGGACGCGCGTGGATACTGCTCTATGCCGCCGGCAAAACCGCGCTGGTGGGATGGGCCGTCGCCGTCCGCCGCGTCCACGGGTCGGGGGTGCTCGCCGACCTGCACGGCTGGGCGCGCCGGGCGCCCGTGCTGGCCGTCGCCCTCGTCATCGGCGCAGTTGCCAGCGTCGGTCTCCCGGGCTGGGGCGTGTTCGAGGTGCGGCAGCAGCTGGTCCAGCACGCGCTGGACGGCGCGTGGCCCTGGACCCCGATGGTCGCGGGCGCGGCATGGCTCGGGCTGCTGCCGTACCTGCGTCTCGCGTGGGTCGGGGCCCGCGAACCCGCTCGCGCCGTGCGCTCCGGCGGAGGCGAGTGGCCGGC
>JBJKRK010000038.1:0-5944 GCA_046704705.1 Candidatus Limnocylindrales bacterium
CGCCGGCTCCGTCGGGCCAACCGGGAGCGGCTCCATCGGGGCAGCTCGGTGCGGGCGCGCCGGAGCAGATCGTGTTCCGGATCATGCCCGACCCGAACGTGGCGGCCGCCGCGCTGCAGCGGGGCGAGGTGCAGTGGGTTCCCGACCTTCCGCCCGAGGTCATGCCTTCGCTGCAGGCGGACCCGGCGCTGCAGGTCGCGAACTATGCGACGTCGAGCGTGACGTATCTCGCCTTCAACGTGCGCAAGGGCCGGCTCTTCTACGACGTGAACCTGCGCCGCGCCGTGGCCGAGTGCATCAACCTCAGTCAGGCGGTGCATGACGCCACGGGGGCGGACGGCGTACCGCTGCGCGGCTTCATCTCGCCGGCGTCGTGGGCCTACGACCGGAGTCTGCCGGCGCCGACGTACGACCCGGCGGCCGCGAAGAAGCTGCTGCAGGCCTCGGGCTGGCGGCTCGGGGCCGACGGCATCTACGTGAAGGGCACGCAGCGGCTCGCGGCCACCCTCTGGGTGCGCCAGGGGACGTCGCCCCGCGTTGGCTTCGCCGGGCTCGCGGCGCAGCAGCTGCGTGCCTGCGGGTTCGACATCACGGTGCAGGAAGTCGACCTGCTCAGCGGGATCCTGCCCCGGCTCTCCTACCCCAACGATTTCGACCTCTACCTGGGCGTGCGGCAGATATCGCTCGATCCGAACGACGACGCTCCCCTGTTCTTGAGCTCGCACATTCCGAGCCAGAGCAACCCTGACGACGCGAACATCGCGGGCTGGCACGATCCGCTCACGGACTCTCTGTTCGCCGAGGCTGAGCGGGCGACGGATCCGGCCCAACGGGCGTCGCTGTATGCCCAGCTCCAGCAACGCCTTGCCGACTACATCCCGTACCTGTTCCTGTGGGCCGACGAGGGCCACGCGGCGCTGTCCCGCCGCGTGACGGCGGGTGGTGCGCCGCTGAACCTCTCGAGTCCGCTGTACGACTGGAACCTCGACGCATGGACGCTCGCCGGCCCGTGAGGCCCTGAGGCCGCCGGCCCGTGAGGCCCTGAGGCCGGCGGCTCGTCAGGCCCTGAGGCCGGCGGCCCGTGAGACGCTGACGGCCCCCGGCGCATGCGGCCCTGAGGCCGCCGGCTCGCGAGGTGCCGGCGTCTTCCGGTGCGTGCGCGCGACGCCCAACCTCGCGCCCGCGCGGCGCCATGCGACGAGAGACCGCTCCGACCGGGCCGCCCGCACCTTGACACTCGTGGATTCTGCCTTCCTATAATGCCGACGACCCCAGGGGCCATCGTGGGAGAGCAGGCAGCGTCAAGTCCCAGCGCCGCCTGAGACGAGGCCCTGAGGGAGGGAGAACGGAGGCGCCACGTAGCCTCCGAAAAAGGAGGGAGTGCGAGCTCATGAACCTACGAGCTCGGCGCTGGGTCGCGCTCGGCGCCAGCGCCGCGATTCTGGTGAGCGCATGCGGGGGCGCCACCCAATCCGCCTCGCCGTCGGCTGCGCCGGCCTCGCAGGCGGCCACCTCGGCGGCGCCGGCAACCCCGGCCATCACGACCGTCGACATCATCGAGCATGCCTACAACCCGACGCCTGCCACGTCGACCGGCGGCACCGTCGTCATCTCCGACTCTCAGTTCCCGGATCTGCTCCTCGGATACAACACGTCCTCTGCTGAGTCGTGGGAAGCGATCTACCCGGCGTTCGACGGACTCTGGCGCGTGGCCAACGACTTCAAGTTCTATCCGGACCTGACCAAGGACGTGCCGACTCCGCAGAACGGTGGGGTCGTCGTCACCGGCGACAAGATGGACGTCAAGGTCAACCTGAAAGACGGCATGAAGTGGTCCGACGGCCAGCCGATCACGTGCGATGACCTGATCGCCACCTGGCACTGGATCATGGACAAGGATCAGGCCGGGCTCGTCGGCGGCACCCTCGGCTGGGAGGACATCACCAGCATCGACGGCACCGGAACGACGTCCTGCGTCATGCACTTCGGCAAGGTCTACGAGGGCTACCTGACGCTCGTCGAACCGCTGCTGCCGGCGCACTACATCAGCACGGTGCCCGTCGCGGACGCGGTCACGAAGCTCTACCCGTTCGACAACATCTCGTCGGGCGTCTACAGCGGCCCGTACATCCCGAGCGAGCTGAAGACCGGCGCGCAGATCACCTATGTGCCGAACCCGAACTGGCAGACCATCAGCGGCCACGCGCCGTACCTGGACAAGCTGATCTTCAAGTACTACGGCGACCAGGACGCGCAGATCGCGGGCTACCGGGCCGGTGAGTCCGACATCGCGTTCAACATGGACCAGGGCACGCTGCCCAAGGTCCAGGACCTGGGCGACCAGGTCACCGTGCTGGACGCCCTGTCGTACGAGCTGAACCAGATGAACAACGCGTCGCTCGCCAAGAAGTTCGGCGCGGCGGACGTGCAGACGATCAAGGAAGCGGTCCGGCTCGCGTACGACAAGAGCCAGATCACCGACCGCATCATGGGCGGCACGGTCAAACCGTCCAACACCCCGTACTCGCCGCTCCTCTACTACTACAAGGACGAGCCCGTCGTCACGCAGGACTTCGCGCAGGCCAACCAGCTGCTCGACGGCGCCGGCTGGGTGAAGGGCTCCGATGGCATCCGCGCGAAGAACGGCGTGAAGCTCGAGATGCAGGCGTGCACCTCGCAGAAGCAGACCCGCATCGACACGCTCACGCTGCTCGCATCGTGGCTGCAGCAGATCGGCATCAAGCTGGACGTCAAGGCCGTGCCGGCCAACCCCGACTACTTCGGTGGCTGGGAGCAGACCTCGGCTGATACGCCCTGCAACCTGCAGCACGGCAACTACGATCTCGCCGAGTTCGCCTGGAGCTACAGCCCAGATCCGCTCGGCTCGTACCTCGTGTACCACTCCTCGGGCATCCCTGACATCCCGCCGCATCAGGGCCAGAACACGACCCGCACGAACGATCCGCAGGTCGACAAGGCCTGGGACACGGTCAAGACCTCGGTCGATCCGGCCGTGATCAAGGACGCGCTCGGGACGTTCCAGGACCTGTACTACAAGGACGTCATCGAGATCCCGCTCTACAACTGGCGCCAGGTCTGGCTGTCGAACGGCAAGGTGCAGAACTACCTGCCGAACCCGACCCAGTACGGCGTGACGTGGAACACCGGCGACTGGTGGATCAAGAGCTGACGCTCGCCGCGTAGCGGGCATTCGCTCGCTGCCGAGTCGCCCATCGGGCTGCGGGGCCCGACCCGGACCCCGCAGCCTCCGTACATTCAGACACTCACGTAGCAGAAGGCAGACAGGCCAGGCGCCGTGATCAAGTACGCGGTACGCCGCACGCTCCAGGCGATCCCCGTTCTGCTCGGGATCTCCGTGATCATCTACGCGATCCTCTTGATCGCGCCGGGTGGACCGGAGGCTCGCTTCGCGCAGAACCCCCGCATCTCAGCCCAGCAGATCGCGGCGTTCCGGCACCGCTGGGGGCTGGATCAGCCGATTCCGGTCCAGTACTGCCGCTGGCTCGGGGTATGCGGCGACAAGCCATTTCTGATCAACGCCCTGCCGGGCGGAACGATCGAGCTCGCCGGCGTGACCATCGAGCTGCCCGGTGGCAACAACGGCGTGCTGCACGGCGACTTCGGCTTCTCCAGCACCGACGGCCGGCCCGTTGCGGCGGTCATCGGCGACCGGCTGCCGGCAACGCTGATCCTGGCGGGCACCGCCTGGATCATCTGGGTGATCATCGCCTTCATCAGCGGCGTGTACGCCGCGGTGAAGCGCTACAGCCTCTTCGATTCGGCGCTCACGATCTTCAACTACATCGGCTTCTCGTTCCCCACGTTCTGGCTCGGCATCATGCTGATCACGATCTTCGCCGGGTCGCTCCATGTGCTACCCGCGGGCGGCATGTGGAACGCGCGCGTCGTCCCGCCGTTCGGCACGTCCGACTACTGGGCGTTCTTCGGCTCGAACCCGCTCTACGCGCTCACCGACCTCGGGACGCACATGATCCTGCCGGTCTTCACGCTGGTCGTGGTGAGCATCGCGTATGACTCGCGCTTCGTGCGCTCGAGCATGCTCGAGGCGCTGAACCAGGACTACATCCGCACGGCTCGCGCGAAAGGCGTCTCCGAGCGTGGCGTGATCTTCCGCCACGCGTTGCGAAACGCGCTGCTGCCGGTCATCACGAACCTCGGCCTGGAGATTCCATTCCTGTTCACCGGCGCCTTCGTCACCGAGACCGTCTTCAGCTGGCCGGGCATGGGCTACCAGTTCATCCAGTCGACGGCGAACTTCGACTATGCCGTGCTGATGGGGCTGCTCTCCGTGACGGCAGTCGTGACGGTGTTCGCCAACCTCCTCGCCGACCTGATGTACGCGATCGTCGACCCGCGCGTGAAGTACGACTGATGGCCGAGATCGACACCCCACAGGTGCGGGAGCTGACGCCCGCCGAACTCGAGGCGATCCAGCTCGAGCGGCCGGACTTCGAGGTCAAGCTCGAATCGCTCAGCCAGTTCCAGCTGGCCTGGCGCCGCTTCAAGCGTCACCGCCTCGCGATCGTCGGCGCATTCCTCTTCTTCGGGATGTGCGCCGTGGCGATCATCGGGCCGTTCTTCCTCCCCTACAACTTCTATCACATCCCCACGCCCGACAAGATCGTGTACGCGGGGCGGCCGCCGTCGCTGGCGCATCCCTTCGGCGAGACGGGTGGCCTGCAGCGCGACGTGCTCACCCTCGTGGTGAACGGCGCACGGCTGTCCCTCCTGATCGGTGTCGGCGCGGCGCTCGTGGGCGCGACGATCGGCGCGATCGTGGGTGGGATCGCGGGCTACTTCGGCGGGTGGATCGACAACGTCCTGATGCGCATCGTCGACATCATGCTCAGCCTCCCGCTCCTCTTCGTGATCCTCGTGGTCTCGAAGTTCCTGGGCAGCGGCAGCTGGTACCTGATCATGGTGATCTTCGCGGTGTTCAGCTGGCAGGGAATCTCGCGCCTGGTGCGCAGCCTCTTCCTCTCTCTGCGCGGCGAGGACTACGTCGACGCGGCGCGCGCGGCGGGCGTGAGCGACGTGCGAATCATCTTCCGGCACATCCTGCCGAACGCGATGAGCCCGATCATCGTGGCCGCCACGCTGAGCGTCGCGACCGTCATCATCAGCGAGGCGTTCGTCTCGTTCCTTGGCTTCGGCGTCGACGTCACGACGCCGACGTGGGGCAACGTGCTGACGAACTCGCTGAACTTCATCGCCCTCGGCAACTGGTGGTGGCCACTCTTCCCCGGCCTGGCCATTGTCGTCACCGTGCTGGGAATCAGCTTCATGGGTGACGGCCTGCGGGACGCGCTCGACCCGAGGGCGAGGGAATGAGCGGGCCGGAGGCAGTGGTGACGCGGCTCCCCGAGGCGCCGCCGGCCGAGACGCTCCTCGACGTGCGCGACCTGCGCACGCACTTCCACGTGATGGACGGCACCGTCAAGGCCGTCGACGGGGTCGACTTCAGCATCCAGCGGGGCCAGACGCTCGGGCTGGTGGGCGAATCGGGCTGCGGCAAGAGCGTCACCGCGCTCTCGATCATGCGCCTGATCGACAGCCCGCCCGGCGAGATCGTCGACGGCGAGGTCTGGTTCGACGGCCGCGACCTGCTGCGGCTGAGCGACGAGCAGATCTACCACGTGCGCGGCGGCGAGATCGCGATGATCTTCCAGGAGCCGATGACCAGCCTGAATCCGGTCTTCACGATCGGCAACCAGATCGCCGAGGCGGTCATGCTGCACCAGAAAGTCGGCCCGAAGGAAGCCATGGACAAGGCGATCGAGTCGCTTCGGTCGGTCGGCGTCTCCGCGCCGGAGCGGCGGGTGCGGCAGTACCCGCACGAGCTCTCCGGGGGCATGCGCCAGCGCGCGATGATCGCGATGGCGCTCTCCTGCAACCCGAAGCT
>JBJKRK010000039.1:0-2826 GCA_046704705.1 Candidatus Limnocylindrales bacterium
CTGAACATCTTCGTCTCGGGCGGCACCGGCTCCGGCAAGACCACCACGTTGAACGTGCTCTCGTCGTTCATCCCCAACGACGAGCGCATCGTCACCATCGAGGACGCGGCCGAGCTGCAGCTCCGCCAGGAGCATGTGGTGACGCTGGAGGCGCGCCCGCCGAACCTCGAGGGCGAGGGCGAGATCACGATCCGCGACCTGCTGCGCAACTCCCTCCACATGCGCCCCGACCGGATCGTCGTCGGGGAGTGCCGCTCGGGCGAGGCGCTCGACATGATCCAGGCCATGACGGTGGGTCATCAGGGCTCGCTGTCCACCGGCCACGCCAACACGCCGCACGACATGCTCTCGCGCCTCGAGACGATGGTGCTGATGGCCGGCGTCGAGCTGCCGCTGCGCGCCATCCGCGAGCAGATCGCCTCGGCGGTCGACCTGATCGTCCATACCGCCCGGCTGAAGGACGGCTCCCGCAAGATCGTCAACATCACCGAGGTCTACGGGATCGAGGACGACGACATCCTCACCCAGGACATCTTCGCCTACGAGCAGACCGGCGTCAGCCCCGAGGGAAAGATCGAAGGAGTGCTCAGGCCGACGGGCATCCGGCCCACCTTCATGGGGCAGTTCACCGAGATGGGCGTTCGCCTGCCCGCGGACGAGTTCGGCATCCCGCCCGAGGATCCGACGCGACCCGGCCAGGTCCGGCCGAGGAAGGGGAGGTGGTCCGCCGGCGAGGTGCTGGATGCGACCGATCCGTCCCGCCCCCGCGTCGGGCTCGGTCGCGTGGTCACAGCCGGCGGGATGGTCTACGTGTCGTCGCTCGGGCCGGTCGATCCCGACACCGGGCAGGTGGTGAGCGGCGGCATCAGGGAGCAGACGCGCCAGTGCCTCCTCAACCTGAAGACGAAGCTCGAGGGCGCGGGAAGTTCCCTCGACAGGGTGGTCTGGGCGAACTGGTCACTGCGCGAGGCGTCGGAGTTCGACAGCTTCAGCGAGGAATGGGTGCGCTGGTTCCCCGGTGACGGGCCGGTCGGGCAGGCGACCCTGCTGCCGCCGACGCAACGCCGGGCCGGGTTCCGCGTCTCGATCGGGGTGATCGCCGAAGCGTAGCGGCACCATTCTGGCCGCGGGCGCCGGCGGGATCGCGCAGGGTCGCGGGACCGTCGGATCGACGCCGGATCGTCGGATCGACGCCGGGGCGATTCCCGGCCCTGGTGGTAGCGTGGAACGCCTGATGGCGGACACGCACGACCTCCCGCGACTCGAACGCGTGGGGCGGCGCGGGCGCGTGGATCCTGCGGTCGCCATCGTCGTCGTGGTGGCTGCCCTCGGCGTCGCCATCGCCAGCTGGAAACCCTGGGCGGCGTCGAGCAGCAGCGCGCAGCCAGTGGCGCCGGCTCCTGTCTCCAGCACGCGCGAGCCGGCCGTGGCGCCGCGGACGGAGGCGCCCGCCCTGAGGACCGCGACACCGGCGCCACGCTCGAGCGCGCGCACGCCGGCGGTGCCCGTTTCCGGGACCGTCACCGTGGCCGGATTGATCTGGGACGCCACCGGGGAGCGCGACCGCCACCAGGCATGGGGTGTCTCGATGGCGTACCTCCCCCTCGGGAGGATCGACGACGCCCTCGTGCTGCACCACTCCGGCGTCCCGCCGTCACTGCGCTGGAGTCCCGCGACGCCGGACGCCCCGCCCGGGAAGCCGCTCGGCGCACAGGGAGCTCCCGTCGTGGGTCTGGCGCTGACGTGGCCCGCCGACGTCAGGCCGACGAAGGTGAGCCTCCGCTTCGTCGGAAGCTCCGACGGCGCTCGCTGGCCGTCGCTGGCGCGTCCCGTCGGGCGGCCCGTCGCGCTGACCGCGTCGCTCTCGCTGATCCTGCGCATGGCGTTCCCCGGCGCCCGCGAGTATCTCGACTCGACCGCCTGGGTGCCCTGGGAGCTCGTTCCCGGCACCTACTTCCTCCCGCCGGACGCACACGCCGGCGACATCGTCGACTGGTTGAGCGCCGGCTGGCGGCCGGGACGGTACGAGTACGACGTCACCCTGGCGGATGGCCGGGCGGTCGTGGTGCCATTCGAGCTCGACAGCGGCGTGTGAGGCGCCGACCGATCGGCGTCGCCCGGCGGTCGCTGCGCCGCGAGGCTAGGCGCTCGTCCGCTCCACCTCGGGGTCGGCCGGCGGGAGGTCCGCGTCGAAGTCGCGCCGGGCCTGTGGCGCCAGGGTAAGAGGCGCCAGCGTGATGGGGCGGTTGTGGCGCCTGACCCAGGCCGGCGTCGGAACCGGGTCGCCCCGGTGCATCGGATCGACACCCGGCGTGGGGCGGCGGGCCTGCAGCGCTCCGATGAGCGGATCCTGCGGCAGGGCGGCAGGATCGTTCGCAGCCGGCTGGCTGCTCGAAGGTACTCCGTTGGCAGCGTCCCGACGACGTCGCGGGAGGAGCACGAGGAGCGCGATCATCAGCGCGGCCGCGACGATCGCGACCAGACCCACGGGCAGGACCGGGCCGGCGGGACCCGAACCATGATCGGCGACCGGCCCGAAGCCCACGGCGAGCGATGTCGGCGTCGGGGAGGCGCCGCGCGAGGGTGCCGCGCTCGGCTTCGGCGCGCTGGGTGCCCCAGTCGGGCCAGCGGCCCGGGCGCCTGACGGGGACCGCTGCGTCTGCGTCGAGCTGGCGACACCGGGCGAACGTGTGGGTGTGCCGGCGGAGCCGGGGGTGCCCGGCGCCGGGGCTCCGGACGCGGACGATGCGCTCACCCCAGGCGTCGGCGCCAGCGGGGCGGTCGTGACGGGGCCGATGATGGGCGCCGTCGCTGCCGCTGTGTGCG
>JBJKRK010000040.1:0-3486 GCA_046704705.1 Candidatus Limnocylindrales bacterium
GTGGCGGTCGGTCTGTGCGTGCGGCATGCGCGGCGCGGCGGCGCGGTAGCGGTCGGCCCCTGCGTGCCGCGGCGTGCGGCGGCCTGCGGCGCGCGTTGTTCCTGCCCACGTCGGGGCGACGCGCCCCACACCGTATACTCCCCGCCAATGGGGACCGGTACGCCGGACGAAGGTAGCGCACAGCGTCTCGACCAGCGTTACGAGGAAGCGAAGCAGCTTCTCAGCTACGGGGCCAATCAGCTGCGAGCGACCACGGAGCGCTACCGGGAGCTGTACCAGTCCGCGCTCACGGCCTGGCATCAGCTGCGCGACGAACTGGAGGGGCTGCCCGAGAACGCCCCGAACGAGTCGCCCGACGGCCGGCGCCGGATCGCGCTGCAGCGCGACATCGACATGCGCGTGGCGGAGCTGGGGCACCGACAGTCGGAGCTCGCCAGGCTCGAGCTCGGCGTCAAGCACCTGGAGCGCGCCTGGCTCTTCCTGAACAGCGGCGACGCGACGCTGGTGAACGAGGAGGGTGGCAACGAGCTGCCCACCGACCTGCAGATGCGCATCGTCGAGGCCCAGGAAGTCGAGCGCCAGCGGCTCGCCCAGGAGGTCCACGACGGACCCGCGCAGGCGCTCACCAACGCGATCTTCCACACCGAGTACATCGAGCGGCTCGCGACGCGCGACATGCCGGCCGCGCGCCTGGAGCTGCGCCACCTGCGCGAGGTGCTGCGCCGCGAGCTGGCCGACGTGCGCACGTTCATCACGCAGCTCCGCCCGCCGTTGCTCGACGAGATCGGCCTGCACGGCGTGATCCGGGACCACGCCTCGCAGCTCGCGGATGCGACCGGTGCTGCCGTGACGACCGACCTCACGGCTCCACCGGAGCGGCTCGGCGACATGCAGCAGACGGTGATCCTCCGCATCGTGCAGGAGGCGCTGCAGAACATCCGCAAGCACGCGAACGCGCGCCACGTGTGGATCCGCACGTACGTCGATCCCGAGCCTGCCGGCGACTGGATCCTGGAGATCCGGGACGACGGCCGTGGCTTCGACCCCGCACAGACCGGGCCCGGCGGCACCGGGCGAAGCTTCGGGCTGCGGTTCATGCACGAGCGCGCCGAGCTGATCGGCGCGCAGCTGCATGTCGAGTCGGCGCCGGTCGCCGGCACCACGATCTGCGTTAGGATCACCGGCGGCACGGAGACGAGGTAGTCGAATGAACGAGGGCTACACCGGTCCCGAGCGGCGGCGTGGGGGGCCGGACCGGCGCAACCCCGAGACAGTCACCAAGATCCTGCTCGTCGACGACCACCCGTTCTTCCGGGTTGGCGTGCGCAACACGCTCGAACAGGAGCGTGATTTCGAAGTGCTCGGCGAGGCGGAGGATGCCCGGGGCGCCATCGAGGCGGCCTCGCTGCTCTCGCCCGACATCGTGCTCATGGACCTCTCGCTGCCGGCGCCCGGCGGCATCGAGGCGACCAGCCGGATCAAGCGCGAACTGCCCAGCGCCGGGATCATCGTGCTGGCTCAGGCAGAGGATGAAGAGTCGCTCTTCGACGCGATCAAGGCGGGCGCGGCCGCCTTCATCCTGAAGGACGTCAGCCCGGACGACCTGGTGACGATCATCCGGCGCGTGCACGCCGGCGAGTACCTCATCAACGACAAGGTGTTCTCGCGCCCGGCGGTAGCGAGCCGGGTGCTCAAGGAGTTCCGCGAGCTCGCCATCTACGGGCAGGAGTCGCAACCGATCTTCGCCCCGCTCTCACCGCGCGAGGTCGAGATCCTGGACAACATCGCGCAGGGCATGACGAACAAGCAGGTCGCCTACGCGCTTTCCATCAGCGAGCAGACCGTCAAGAACCACATGAGCAGCATCCTGCGCAAGCTCTCGGTGAACGACCGCACGCAGGCCGTGGTGTACGCCATGAAGCAGGGCTGGATCCGGGTCCCGGAGGACTGATGGCGGAAGCCGCCGACCCGCTCGACGAGCTCGCCGCACGGCTCGACACGGAGGTCGCCCAGCTCGACCGGGAACTCGCCGAGATCGCCATGCTCGACCAGCAGGCGCGGGCCGAGGCGCAGCGCCACGAGCAGCGCCGGGCCCAGGCGGCCGAACGCCTCCTCGGGCTGCAGGCGCGGCCTGGCGCCAGCCCGGACGAGCTGCGAGAGCCGACGGAGCAGGCCCTCGCACTCACCCGGCGTGCCGCGTTGATGGAGGCGCAGATCGACGTGCTGCAGGGCAAGCAGAAGTCGCTGCAGCGCTTCCGCGACCGGCTGGCGGAGCTGGCGGAGGGCGTCCACGGGCTGGCCGAGCAGATGCGCGTCGGGGTGCTCGCCGACCAGGGTAGCGGCGAGGTGATCATGCCCGCCTCGCTCTCCCGCGCCGTCCTCAGCGCGCAGGAAGACATGCGCCGCGACATCGCCAGGGCGATGCACGACGGCCCGGCGCAGAGCCTGACGAACATCGTGCTGCAGGCGCAGATCGTGGAGCGCTTGCTCGCCCAGGGCTCGGATCGGGCCGCGGCCGAGGTGCACCAGCTCACCGAGATGGTGCAGAAGACACTCGAAGCAACGAAGACCTTCATCTTCGACGTGCGGCCGATGGTGCTGGACGACCTGGGACTGGTGCCCACGCTCCGCCGGAGCGCGCGCGATCGCGGCCGCCGCGCCCAGGTGCCCATCGAGTTCGACTCGGAGGGTCCCGACGGACGCCTCTCGCCCGAGCTCGAGAGCGCCGTCTTCCGCATCCTGGACGAGGCCATCAACGGGTACCTCGAGGCGCGGCCCTCCCGCCTCGACGTGCGCCTCAGCTGGACCGAGGAGGAGCTCGGGGCACGGGTGCAGGCCACGCGCACGGAGGAGACGACGCTGGCGCTGCCCGCGGGCACGGCCCCGGAGGCCGTCGCGGCCACCGCGGAGCCGGCGCATGGGGGGCGCAGAGGAAGAGAGAAGGCGGGGGCGCGGGGGCAGGGCGAGGAGCTGCCGCCCGCGCTCGCCGCGATGATCAAGGAACGCCGCGACCAGGAGGAGGCGCGGCGCGCGGCGGCGCTGGAGATCTCGCTGCCGCCGCGGACCTGGAAGGAGATCCAGCAGCGTGCCGCCACCGCCGGGATCACCGTGGAGGTGTCCGCGGACGGGCGCGTGCTCGATCTGACGGTCGCGCGCGCCTAAGCGGATCAGCACGCGCTCGATCTGACGGTGACCCGCGGCTGAGCAGACCGCCACGCGCGCCCGAGGGCGGCCGACGGTGCCAGGGGGCACCGAAACATTCACCTTGCAGTTCGCCCGGTCGTGGTCGGGTCGTGTGCGGTCGGCGGGCGAGCGGACCACATCCGGGACCCCGCCAGGACCATTGGCCGGTGCTGATCCGCACCGAGCGCGGTCGAAGAGGGCTTGTCAGACCCCCCGGTCCTTGTTAGGGTTGCGCCGTCATTCGGGACCGGGGCGTATGCCGCCGGCCGACCGTCATCATCTCGCCCGTCTGGGCGAAGGGAG
>JBJKRK010000041.1:0-17731 GCA_046704705.1 Candidatus Limnocylindrales bacterium
CGCGATGGACGCGGCCGCGAGGGCGGAGCCGGCGCGCGATGGACCCGGCCGCGAGGGCGGAGCCGGCGCGCGACACGCGGGCCGCCGCCCCTGCTGCGGTAGCATCGGCCCGGATTGCTTGACGCCGGCAGGGAGGTAGGACGCATGGCGCTGTTCCTCGATTCCGCGTGCATCGACGATGCGCGGCGCTCCGCGGCGCTGGGTTACGTGGCGGGCATCACGACCAACCCCAGGCTGATGGCCGAGACGGGCGAACCGCCGGAACGCGTCATCGCGGCGCTCTGCGAGGCGCACCCGGGGACGGTGTTCTACCAGCCGATCGCGGCCTCGACCGTCGAGCGCGAGGCGGAGGCCCGGCGCATCGCCGGGGTCCGGCCCGGCCGGATCGGGCTGAAGCTCCCGAGCACGCCCGAGAACTTCGCGTTGGCGGCGAGACTCTCGGGCGAGGGCTGGGTTGTGGGGATGACCGCCATCTTCAGCCCGGCACAGGCCTACCTCGCCTGCCAGGCGGGTGCGCGCTACGTGTTGCCGTACGTCAACCGCAGCACGCGGCTGCTGGGCGACGGGCCGGCGCTGGTCCGCCGGATGCGTGAGGTCATCGACCGGTGCGGGGTGCCCGTCGAAATCCTTGCCGCGAGCATCAAGACGCCCGACGAGGCCGTCGACACGGTGCTGGCCGGCGCGCACTCGCTGACGCTCCCCTTGGACCTCATCGAGCAGCTGGGGCATCACGACCTCTCGATGGAGGCGATCGCCGACTTCGAACGAGCCGCACGCGGAACGCCGGCTGCCACGCCCTGAGGGCGCGCTTCGTCGCGACCGTCGCTGACCGGCGCGCACGCCCTGACCGTCGCTGACCGGCGCCCGCGCGAGACAGCCGTCGCGGAGCGGCGTTCGCGCCGTGCGTGCCGTTCGTGCCGTGGCGCGCGCCGCGCCCGCTCAGGCGAGGATCGCCACCGAGTCCGGTGGCAGCGTCACCGCCCCGTGGGTAGCGACCGCACCTGGGTCGGAGGCGAGGAGGACCGCCCGTGACGTCCCGGACTCCGCCACCGGGGCAGTGCGCTCCGTCGGCTCGACGACATCGAGCGCCAGCGTCTGGGTCCCGCCGGCCAGGTTGCAGACGATCAGGATGCCGGCACCTGTGCCGCCGCGCCTGACGAGCAGCCAGCCCGCCGCCTCGTCGTACCGAACGGTGACCCGGTCCAGCCGGCCGTCGAGCAGGGCCGCCGTCGAGCGCCGCAGCGCGATCAGGCGCCGGTGCCAGTCGAGCAGGTCGCTGTGCGGCGGCCGCTCGAGCTCGGTCCAGTCGAGCGTGGAGCGCGCGAAGGTGCTCGGATCCTGCGGGTCGGGCACCGCGCCGGGCTCCCAGCCGAACGCCGCGAACTCTGCCTGCCGTCCCTCGCGAACCGCGTCCGCCAGCGCCGGGTCGCGGTGATCGGTGAAGTACTGGAAGGGCGTGCCGGCGCCCCACTCCTCGCCCTGGAAGAGGAGCGGCACGAAGGGGGCAGTCAGCAGCAGTGCCGCCGCGACCTTCAGGCGCCCCACGCTCATGAGCCGGCCGCTTCGCTCCCCCAGGGCGCGGTTGCCCACCTGATCGTGGTTCTGGGTGAACGCGACGAACCGCTCTCCGGGCAGATCGTGGGCCGGCCGCCCGTGGCGTCGGCGTCGGAACGCGGAGCGCTGACCTTCGTACACGTACCCGCGGCGCAGCACGGTCGCCACGTCGCGCAAGCCCGCGAAGTCGACGTAGTACCCGTCGTGCTCGCCGCTGAGAGCCACGTGGAGCGCGTGGTGGAAGTCGTCGGTCCAGTGCGAATCCAGCCCGAAGCCGCCGGCCTCCGGCGCGCGCACGAGGCGCGGGTCGTTGCGGTTGCTCTCCGCGACCAGCACGAGCGGCCGACCCAGGCGGATCTGCAGCTCTCGAACCGCGCCGGCGAGCTCTTCGAGGATGTGCACCGCGGAGTGGTCGAAGATCGCGTGCTCGGCGTCCAGGCGCAGGCCGTCCAGGTGGTAGTCGCGCAGCCAGGCACGGGCGTTGTCGACGACGAAGCGGCGCACCTCGTCGCTGTCTGGACCGTCGTAGTTGACGGCCGCTCCCCACGGCGTCTCGTACCGGCCCGTGAAGTACGGTCCGAAGCGGGCCAGGTAGTTGCCGGACGGCCCGAGGTGGTTGTAGACGACGTCGAGCAGGACCGCCAACCCACGCCGGTGCGCGGCGTCGACGAGGCGCCGGAGCCCGGTCGGGCCGCCGTACGCGTGATGGGGGGCGAAGAGGTCGACGCCGTCGTAGCCCCAGCCTCGCTCGCCCGAAAACTCCGCCACGGGCAACAGCTCGATGTGGCTGACGCCGAGTTCGACCAGGTGGTCGAGGCGTGCGATCGCAGCCTCGAACGTGCCGCCCGGGGTGAACGTGCCAACGTGCAGCTCGTACAGCACGGCCGAGGCGAGCAGCGGGGCCCGCCAGCCCGCGTCGTGCCACTCGAACGCGCCGTGATCGACCGTCCGTGAGGGTCCCTCGACCCCGGCGGGCTGCCACGGCGAGCGGGGATCGGGCAGTGGGTCGCCCCCGTCGAGCACGAAGCGGTAGTCGGTGCCCGCCGGAACGTCCAGCTCGACCTCCCACGAGCCCATCCCCCGGGCGGTCATCGGCGTCCGGCGGCCGTTCGCCTCCAGCTCGACATGCTGGGCGGCCGGCGCCCAGACGCGAAAGACGCTCACATCACGCGTCGAGGCGGACGAGCAGCGCCACCGGGAAGCGGTGCAGCAACTCGGCCACCTGCGCCGCCCCGCCGTCGATCTCGTCGCCCGTGCACTCGTTGCGCCACCGGCCCGCGGGCAGTTGGACGGTCGTGTCGCCCCACCGTCCACGCAGCCGGAGGACCAGCCGGGGGACGACGGTCGCGACTCGGTCGCCGCGCAGGAAGCCGACCACATGGTCGGCCGCCGGGCCGGATGCCTGCAGCGGGCGATACTCCCCGGCCGGGCCGAAATCGTCCGGGTACCGTTTGCGGACGCGCAGCGCCTGCCGGAGCAGCCACAGCTTGGGCATCCCGTCGGCCGATCGGCGCATGATCTGCTCCGGCCGGAGTCTGTCGAGCTGCTGGAGCAGCTGTCGCCGGCGCTCGAAATCGACCGGTCGCCGGTTGTCCGGGTCGACCAGCGAGAGATCCCAGAGCTCCGTGCCCTGGTACACGTCGGGGATGCCGGGGCTGGTGAGCTTGAGCAGCGTGGCGGCAAGCGAGTTCACGCGGCCGGGCTCCACCAGCGGCGCCACGAAACGCTCCAGGTCGGTCCGGAACGCCGGGTCCTCCAGCACCCCGCTGGCGAAGCGCCGGACCGCCGCTTCGTAGGCCTCGTTCGGGGCGTTCCAGGATGTGTGCACCTTGGCCTCACGCACCGCCTTCTCGAGGTAGGGAAGCAGGCGCTCCGGCGTGATCGGCCAGGCGCCCACCAGCGTCTGGTACAGGAGGTACTCCACGTTCCGGTCCGGCCAGTCGCCGGAGCGCAGGGCGTCGTTCATCGTCGCCCAGCGCCGCACCGCGCGCGCCCAGCGTGTCGGCACCTCGGAGAGCAGGGCGAGCCTGGCGCGCACGTCCTCGCTCCGTTTGGTGTCGTGCGTCGAGCTCGCCAGCAGCGTGCGTGGCCAGCGGCGCAGCGTCTCGGCCGCCGCCCGGTGGAAGCTCTCCGGCGTCACGCCGAAGCGGCCCGGGTCGCCGCCCACCTCGTTCAGACAGACGAGCCGGTTCAGCCGGTACGCCGCGGTGTCCTCGAGCCCCTTCGCCATGGCAGGTCCGGTCAGCTGCTGGAAGCGCATGACGAACTCGGCTTCGAGGCCGCCGCGGATGCGGAGCAGGAGCAGATCGCGGAGGAAGTCCAGCAGGTCCGTGTCGATGTCGGGGCGCGCCTGGCGGGCGGCGTCCGCCGCCGCGTTGATCGCCCGCGTGTCATCCGCGGCAACGTCGTTGCGCTCCGCGTGCACGTACGTCCGGTAGACGGGGAAGGCGGTGATGTACTCCAGCAGCGCTTCGTGCAGTTCGTGGCGCGTGTAGTCACGGTGGCGCCGATGTCGCTCGCAGATGTCCACCAGCAGGGCGGTGAGGCGGTTGACGTCGCCCCCCAGGACATCCCCCAGCACCTGGAGCTTCGCGTCGTGGATCGCGGCGGGGACATCGGCCGGCAGGCCGGTGAAGCTGCGCCAGAGGCCGGTGAGCGGTCTCTCGCCGGCCGGGTCGACGAACAGCCCGCCGACGCGGTTGAGGAAGTCGTAGCCGGTCGTGCCGTCGACGGGCCAGCTGTCGCGCAGCCGCTCCTCGCTGCCCAGGATCTTCTCCACGACGATCCAGGCACTGGGCCGCGCGTCGCGCAGCCGCTGCAGGTAGCCGGCGGGATCGCGCAGCCCGTCCGGGTGATCGACGCGCAGCCCATCGATCACGCCGTCGGTGAGCCAGCGCAGCACCAGGGCGTGCGTATCGTGGAACACCTGCTCGTCCTCCATGCGCAGGCCGACGAGCGAGTTGATGTCGAAGAAGCGCCGGTAGCCGAGGTCGCGCGCCGCGGCACGCCAGTGCACCAGCCGGTAGTTCTGCCGCTCCAGCAGCTCGTCGAGCGCGTCGGGGTCGGTGTTCGTCTCGGCGACCACGCCGTCCACCGCCGCGGCCACCGGGGGTTCCTCCGCAAGCAGACGGCCGAGGATGCCGCGCAGCACATCCCAGTCGCGGTGGCGGCGCCGCACGCTCTGCCGGTCGGTCGCCGTGGAGCGGGGCAGGCGGTCCAGGGCGCCCGCCACGAAGGACAGCGCGTCCGACCCCGTTCGCCCGGCCGCGACCGACAGGATCTGGGGCAGCGAGCGTGGGGACAGCGGGAACGTCCGCTCCGCATAGCGCACGGTGAACGAGGGGCCGTCCCGTTCGAGCTCGAGCTCGTGCGCCTCCAGCACGCGACCGTAGTGATCCCCCAGCACCGGGAGAATCACCTTGTTGCGGAGGCGCGCCTCCGGGGGATCCCAGTCGACGTCGAAGTACGCGGCGAAGCGGCTGGACGGGCCGTGTTCCAGAACGTCCCACCACCAGGGGTTCTCGGGTCCCGTGATGGCCATGTGGTTGGGCACGATATCGAGCAGCTGGCCGAGGCCATGCCTGCCGAACGCCTGCCCCATGCGGTCGTGGCCGTCGTCGCCGCCGAGGGACTCGTCGATCCGGCCGTGATCGACGACCGCATACCCGTGCCCGCTCCCTGGCGCGGCCTGCAGGTACGGAGAGAGATAGACGTGACTGACCCCCAGCCGCTCCAGGTAGTCGGCAACCCCGGCGGCGTCATCGAAAGTGAAGCCCGCACCCAGCTGCAGGCGATAGGTCGCCCGGGGCTCCACCTTCGTTCGCTGGAGCACGACCATGGTGCGCGCCTCCAGCGGCACGACGTCGCCGCCCTCGAAGTACGGTGCGGCCGGTTCTGCGAGCGAGTCGCTCGTGTCGAGCACCTTCGCCCAGCGACGGCTCCAGGAGCGCTGCGGCAGCCGGAAGTCGATGGGTTCGTGGTGCGCGTTGAAGAGCAGGTAGAAGCTCTCGTCCATGATCGGCCGCCCCTGCGGGTCGGTGCCCGGAATCCCCTCGCCGTTCAGGAAGACGCCCAGCGACTTGGCGAAGCCGGTGGTCCAGTCGTCCTCGCTCATCTCCTCGCCGTCGGGTCGGAACCAGGCGATGTCCGTGACGGCGCCCCCGTGCAGCGGACGACCCTGGAACCAGCCGCGTCGGTGGAAGACGGGGTGATCCCGGCGCAGGCGGATGAGGCGCTGCGTGAACTCGAAGAGCGATCGGTCGATGCGCGACCAATCGAACCAGCTGATCTGGTTGTCCTGGCAGTACGCGTTGTTGTTGCCGCCCTGGGTACGTCCCAGCTCGTCGCCGCCGAGCAGCATCGGGATTCCCTGGCTGAGCAGCAACGTGGCGAGGAAGTTGCGCACCTGCCTGTCGCGCAGCGCCAGGAGGGCGGCGTCATCCGTGGGTCCCTCGGCGCCGCAGTTCCAGGAGCGGTTGTCGTTCTCGCCGTCGCCGTTGGCCTCGCCGTTCGCCTCGTTGTGCTTCTCGTTGAACGAGACGAGGTCGTGCAGGGTGAAGCCGTCGTGCGCGGTGATGAAGTTCACGCTGGCGCGCGGACGTCGGCCGCTCGCCTCGTACAGGTCGGAGCTGCCCGTCAGCCGGCTGGCGAACTCGGCCAGGGTCTGGTCCGCCCCGCGCCAGAAGTCGCGCACGGTGTCGCGGTACTTCCCGTTCCACTCCGACCAGAGCGGCGGAAAGTTGCCCACCTGGTAGCCGCCCTCGCCCAGGTCCCACGGCTCCGCGATGAGCTTCACCTGGGACAGGACGGGGTCCTGCTGGATGATGTCGAAGAAGGCGCCCAGGCGGTCGACGTCGTGCAATTCGCGGGCGAGCGTCGAGGCCAGGTCGAAGCGGAAGCCGTCGACGTGCATCTCGAGCACCCAGTACCGCAGGCTGTCCATGATCAGCTGCAGCACCCGCGGATGCGTCATGTTCAGCGTGTTCCCGGTGCCCGTGTAGTCGACGTAGTACCGCGGGTCGGGGGGTGACAGCCGGTAGTAGCTCGCGTTGTCGATGCCCCGGAAGCACAGCGTCGGGCCGAGCTGGTTGCCCTCGCCCGTGTGGTTGTAGACGACGTCCAGGATCACCTCGATGCCCGCGCGATGGAGCGCACGCACCATCGACTTGAACTCGGTCACCTGCTGGCCCAGCCAGCCCGTGCTGGCGTAGCGTCCGTCGGGCGCGAAGAAGGCGATCGAGTTGTACCCCCAGTAGTTGGTCAGGCCCCGGTCGACCAGGTGACGGTCGGCCACGAACTGGTGCACCGGCAGCAGCTCCACGGCGTTCACGCCCAGCGTGCGCAGGTGGTCCAGCGCCGCCGGATGCACCAGCCCCGCGTACGTCCCGCGCAGCCGCCGCGGCACGCCGGGGTGCGCGATCGTGAAGCCCTTGACGTGGGTCTCGTAGATCACCGTGTCGTGCCACGGGATGTGCGGCGGTTGGTCGCCCTCCCAGTCGAACGCCGGATCCACGACCACGCACTTCGGAATGGCCGACGCGCTGTCGCGTTCGTCGCGGCTCAGGTCCGCGGCCGCGTCGCCGATGCGGTAGCCGAACAACGCGTCGCTCCAGCGAACCGTGCCGTCCAGCGCACGCGCGTACGGGTCGAGCAGCAGCTTCGATGGGTTGAAGCGCTGCCCCGTGGCCGGCTCGTACGGCCCGTGCACGCGGTAACCGTAGCGCTGGCCGGGGCGCGCCTCGGGCAGGTACACATGCCAGACGAAGTCGTGGTGCTCGGTGATGGGGATCCGGGCGCGCTCTACATGGCCGGCCGGCCCATCGAAGAGGCACAGCTCGACCGAGGTGGCGTGTTCCGAGAAGAGCGCGAAATTGACCCCCGAGCCATCCCACGTGGCGCCCAGGGGGTACCGGTTTCCTGGCAGGGTCTCCACGTGCGTCCAAGCGTAGGCGAAGATGCCGTCCGATGCCAGAGGCTCGAGGTCAGTCGGCCCTGCCTGCCATCGGGCGGCGCAGCCGCAGCGCGACTGCCACCGTCACGATCGCCCCGACGAGCGACGCCGCGTTCGAGATGATGAGCGCGGCGTTGCCGATGGAGAGCCCATAGCTGATCCACAGCACGAACCCGATCTGCAGCACCGCGAAGTACGAGATCGAAACGTCCGCGCTGGAGCGGGTGTGCAGCATGCGCCGCACCTGCAGCACCGGGGAGATGGCCATCACGAGGCCCCAGCCCGTGGCGAGAATGGCGAGCACGTCAGCCATCGATCGTGTTCCGGTGAGCGCTCTGCCTGGTGGCCACGTTCGCTTCGGAGGGCGAGGAGCGCGCGCGTGACGCGGCAGATGGTACCGCGCAGTACGCGGTGCGCGTGGCACGCGGCGCACGGGCTCCCGAGGAACGCGATGTGGTGCGGGGCGCGATGTGGTGCGCGGCACGATGTGGCACGCGGCGCGATGTGGCACGCGGCGCGCGGGCGCCCAGAAAATGCGCTGTACTGCGCGGCGACTCAGCGCCCGGCGAGCTTTTCCACCAGCGGCGCCATGGTCTCCATCGAGCGGGCCGGGAAGACGTAGTAGCTGATCCCGAGCTCGTCCCGCCGGCGCCGGAGCAACGTCTCGAGGCGCCTCAGCGTCCCGTGCAGCAGGTAGGGCGTGCCGATCAGCCCAGCCGCGACGGCGCGGGGCAGGCTCGAGGCCGCGGCCGCCGGCCGCCGACCGTCCACCAGCCCGGCGTCCGCGACGAGCACGTTGAGCTCGAGCTCCTCGAACCGTGCGCCTGCTGCCTCGCGAAGCAGCGCCACCTTGCGCGCGGTGGCCGCGCCTGTCGCCTGGCGGATCATCGGGCGGCCCTGCCGGTCGAACTGGGGAAGCAGGCCCACGATGTTCGCTTCCCGCGCAGCGAGGCGCAGCATCCGGGGCCCGCCGCCGCCGATCATCAGGCGCGGTGGCACGGCCAGATTCCCACCGTCCGGATGCGCGGCAACCCGGGCCGCGCTGAGGTGGTAGTGCTCGCCGACATGGTCGACCGTCTCTCCCGCGAGCAGTCGCTTCACCAGCGACACCGACTCTTCCAGCCGGTCGACGCGGATCCGGGGCCGATCGTAGGGCATCCCGAGCCTGGCATAGTCCTGCGTCGCCCATCCCGCGCCGAGCCCGAGCTCGAACCGGCCGCCGGAGAGGAAGTTCAGGGTGGCGGCTTCGCGCGCCAGCAGCAGCGGATGTCGGTAGTCGTTGGCGAACACGAAGGCCCCGACGTGGAGGCGGGTCGTGGCCATGGCTGCCGCGGTGAGGGCTGCCACGGGGGCCAGCTGGTGGCCGAGATGGTCGGGCATCAGCAGCACGTCGTACCCGAGCTCCTCGGCCCGGTGAGCGAGGGAGGTCCAGGCGGCGGCAGCATCGACCCAGCTCGCCGTGACGCCGAAACGGAAGGGATGCACGGCGAACACGATACCGGGTCCCCGGCGGGTGGGCCCGTCGGCGGCAGCCGGGCGGCTGGCGGTAGGCCGGCACGTGCGCCGCTGGCAAGCCGACGGGGGAGCCGGCGGCGGGCTGCGTGCGTGGCGGCATCGCCGAGTTGGCCGCCCGTGGGTCGCGGGGGGAGCCGGCGGCGGGCTGCGTGCCTGCATGCGACGGTCAGCCCGGCTCGCGCTCCACGAGATCCCGCAGACGGCGCAGATCGGCGCGGAACACCGCGGCGAAGATCGGCCAGAAGCACCGATCCGCCAGGCGTCCGAGGGGCCCCAGCCTGACGAGGGGCGAGCGGAGGTCTTCGCGCCAGCGGATCCGCGTTGCGCTGGCGGAACGGCGTGGCTGGAGCCAGATGTCGCCGCGGCCGGAGAAGCGGCCGAGGTGTCGGATGGCAAAGTGGGTCGGTGCCGCGAACGCGATGACTTCGATGGGGTCGCGTTGGGTGATCCCCAGGATGCGGACCGTCCCGACCGCCCGCGTGCCGACGTCGACGGCGCCGCTACCTTCGATCTCCACCCGCACCAGGTCGCGCATCCAGCGGGGCTGTTCTGCCACGTCGGCGAGCACTGCCCACACTCGCTCCGGTGAGGCGGCAACGGTCAGTTCGATCTCCACGATCGGCATGGAAAGATGATGCGCCAGCGCCGTGCCTGGCGCGCACGTGCGGTTCCCGGGCGCGCACGTGCAGTACCGGCTGGCGGTTCGGGGGAGACGTGCGAGCGGCGTGCGTGAGGCTGTCCGCGTGGATTCCGGCAGCGATCTTCTCGCACGTGAGGCTGCCTGCGCATCGGGTTCTATGCGGCTCGCTCACGAGTGTGCATTCGGCACTGGCGCGGGTGCGCTCCTGCCCGCACCGTGGCCCTGGCACCGGGTGTGCACGGGAGCAACCGGTCCGCGGATCGGTCGCTGCTCTTCGCCGAAGCTGAAGCGCACGGGGGTGGCCGATGATCGAGCTGTCTCACCAGGACGCCGGGACCGCGCCAACGGACGTGGCGCATGCGCGGTCGGCCGGACATGTCGGCCCGCTCGCCAGGACCGCCGCGCTGGCTGAGGCTGCTCGCTGCCTCTACTGTGATGACGCTCCCTGCGTGCATGCCTGTCCGGTCCGCGTGGATGTCCCGGAGTTCATCCGCGCGATCACGACGGGCAATCTCGCGGGCAGCGCGCGGCGAATCCTTGCGGCGAATCCGCTGGGCGGGACCTGTGCCCTCGTTTGCCCCGTGGAGTCGCTGTGCGAGGGCGCCTGCGTGCGAGCCCAGGTGGACCGGCCCGTTGCCATTGGCGAGCTGCAGGGGTATGTGATCGACGAGTACCGGCGTCGCGGCGCCCCGTTCGTCCAGGCCGGGCCGTCTGTCGGGGGCAACGTCGCGGTCATCGGGGCAGGTCCGGCGGGACTCGCCTGCGCGGCGGAGCTGCGCGGGTTCGGCGTTGCGGTGACGATCTTCGAGGCGGCCCACGAGGCGGGCGGCCTGGCAGCGTCGGGCATCGTGCCATGGCGGATCGACCGGGACTTGCTGCGACACGAGGTCCGGGAGATCGAGCGCGCGGGCGCGCACATCCGTCGCGGGGTGCGCATCGGGGAGGCCATCGATCCGGCGCAGCTCCTGGACGAGTTCGACGCGGTGTTCCTCGGGGTGGGATCCGGGGCCGGGAAGCGGCTCGAGATCCCCGGCGAGGACCTGCCCGGGGTATTCGACGCGCTCGAGGTGATCGGGCGCGTGGTGTCGGGCGACACGCGGGGGTTGCATCTGGGGCGACGGGTGGCCGTCATCGGCGGTGGGGACACTGCCATCGATGCCGCCGTCGCAGCCCGTCGCTTGGGGAGCGAGGAAGTCACGATCTACTACCGGCGGGGGGAGCGCGAAGCCCCCGCGCATGCGCGCTCGATCGAGGAAGCGCGTTCCAGCGGCGTCGCGTTTCGCTGGCTGGCGACCCCCGTCGAAATCATGGGCTCGCAGGGGCACCTGACACACGCGGAGTTCGACACGATGCGCCGGGGACGACCGGACCGCTCGGGTCGGAGCAGCGTTCGCCCCGTCGCCGGTCGGCGGTTCGTGGTCGCCCTGGACAGCCTGATCCGCGCAATCGGGCAGCGTGGCATTCCGGACCTGCTCGATGGCTTCGGCATCTCGCAGCACGACGGGAGGGCCGAGGTCGAGCTGCCCAGCGGCCGCACATCGAACCCAAAGGTCTGGGCCGGCGGAGACATCGTCAGCGGGGGCGGCGAAGTCGTCGATGCCGTTGCCCAGGGTCGCTGCGCCGCACGATCCATCGCCCGCAGGCTCGGCGCCCCGGGTGCGACTGAGCCTGTCTCGGGGTACCGAGGTCCATGCATCACCACCCTGACGCATCCGTGGGACGCGACCCTCCCGGGGGTCGATCTTGGCGTCGAGATGGCCGGGATCCGCAGCCCGAACCCGTTCTGGCTCGCCAGCAGCCCGGTGGCGAACACGGGCGAGATGGTCGCGCGCGCCTTCGAGGCCGGCTGGGGCGGCGCCGTCTGGAAGACGGTGGGGCAGCCGGCGGTGAACGTGAGTCCACGCCTGGGCTCGATCCGGCTGGATGGCCGACGCATGGTCGGGCTGTCCAACATCGAGTTGATCAGCGATCGACCCATCGAGACGAACCTCGCCGAGATCGCGGAGGTCAAGCGGCGGTACCCCGCGCACGCGATCGTGGTCTCGCTCATGGTCGAGTCCGACCGTGCGGCCTGGCAGGAGATCGTGCGGCGCGTCAACGACTGCGGGGCCGACGGGATCGAGCTGAACTTCGGCTGTCCGCACGGCATGAGCGAGCGCGGCATGGGGGCCGCGATCGGCCAGGTTCCCGACTACGTCGAGATGATCACCGGTTGGGTCGCCGAGGTGGCCCGCCTGCCCGTGCTGGTCAAGCTGACGCCCAACGTCTCCGACATCACACCCGCCGCGCGCGCCGCGGTCCGAGGCGGTGCGGCCGGCATCTCGCTGATCAACACGATCAACTCGCTCGTGGGGGTCGACCTCGATGCCTGGGCGCCAGTTCCCGCGATCCGCGGGCGGGGCACGCACGGCGGGTATTCAGGCCCCGCCGTCAAGCCGATCGCGTTGCACCTGGTGTCCGCCTGCGCCCGGGACCCGGAGGTGGGCGTGCCGCTCTCAGGGATCGGGGGAATCGAAGACTGGCGCGACGCGGCCGAGTTCATGCTGCTCGGCGCGAGCACTGTCCAGGTCTGCACCGCCGTGATGCACCACGGGTACCGCATCGTGAACGATCTGGTCGACGGCCTGTCGAGCTATCTGCGGGACCGCGGCCTGTCCCGCCCTGCGGAGCTGGTCGGGCGTGCGGTGCCGGCGCTCACGACCTGGGGCGACCTCGACCTCGGATACCGGGTTGTGGCCCGCATCGACGCGGCCGCCTGCATCGGGTGCCAGCTCTGCTACCGGGCCTGTGCGGACGGTGGGCACCAGGCGATCGCGCTGCCTGACCGCAGTGCGCGCCAGGAGATCGCGCCGGGTGCGGGCGGCGGCCGGGCGCTGCCCCAGGTGCAACCGGAGCACTGCGTCGGTTGTCGGCTCTGCGAGTACGTCTGCCCCGTTGAGGGGTGCATTCGGATGGAGGAGGAGACGCGCGGCCGATCTGGAGTACTGGCGTCGGGGTAGCTGCTGCCGTCCGAAGGTCGGCCCGATGAGGGTCGTGGGCCCCGGGGCGATGAAAGGCCTCGACGGCCGCAGGGCCGCGGCACGTAGGCGCGCCCCGAACCGCCGCGGCCCGTAGGCATGCGCACGTCCAACGGCTGCGGCCCCGGCTGCCGCGCCTCCAGCAGCCGCGGCTGGTAGGCATGCGCGCCACCAACGGCCGCAGCTCGTAGCCGGCTCCAGCAGCCGCGGCCCGTAGGCATGCGCACGTCCAGCAGCCGCGGCCCCGGCGGCCGCTCCTCCGTCGCCGGGCGCAGTCCGCGGCCGCTCCTCCGTCGCCGGGCAGCCATGGCGATGCTGTGCTGCATTCGCGCGACCATGCTGTCGCCGGCAAGCCATGGGGATGCTCTGGAACCGTTCACGGCGCCTGGTTCCCTCCAGGGAGTCATGGGTGGGCTCCAGGACGTCGATAGCGACCGTCTCGCCTGTCGGGGAGTTCCCCCGATGCTAGCGGGCGGCACCCGCACGTCTGTGTCATGAGAGGGCGCCCGCGCAACAGCCCGTGCATGGCTGACCGGGGAAAGCGCTCCGCGACGTGCAGGGGCAGCTGCTGCGTACACCCGTCCGCACCGAGAGAGCGATCCAGCTGCTCACAGGTCGCTCGGACGTCATCCGGACGTCCGAGCGTGGGGTCCGTGCGAGAGGTCGATCCTGCTGCGGGAGACTCATCCGGACGTTTGCGGGTCAGAATCCCGCCGCTCGTGATTGGTGCCGTCGCACACGGGCCCCTTGACACGCACAGGGCGTCTCACTCGCTGGGCGCGCAGACCGGCCACGAGGGCAGCCTGACTGACGTTCGCCGGGAGCGGACAAAACCTCGCGCCGCCGCGAGCGTCGACCGCCCAGTTTGCCTTGCATCGCGCCGCCACGAGCTCGATGGGTCGTCGCGCACCTGGCGCAGCGTGCTCCACGGTTGGGCGCTCGTACTGGACCTGGTCGAGACGCGATCCGCGCGTCGGTCGAGGAGGGATCCGGGTGATGCATGTCCGGATGGCAGGAGCCTGTGGGATCCGAGGCTGGCGTCGACGGTCGATGATCGCACTTTGGTTCGCGCCCGGCGAACAACCGGTGCTCGCGCCCGGCGAACAACCGCTCCCGCCGCCCCGTGTGCGACCGGTGGTCCTGCCTCCCGCGCAGCGGTTCGCGCCGCTTGCGACCGGTGGTCCCGCGATCGCAGCGGTCCGCGCTGCTTGCCGCCCCTGCGCGCGCTGCGGGCAGCCTCGCCCTGCCTGCCGCGCAACGGTTCGCGCTGCCGCGTACGGCCCGCCTGCCGCTACGCCCTGCTTGCCCCCTGGCGCGCGGCACGCACCCAGGCCATGTACTCCTTGATCCGGGCCGCGAGTGCCGTCGGGTCTGGGTCTGCCTGGAGCGCATTGCTGATCAGGTGCGGGCCGACACCCACGCAGGCCACGCCGGCCGCGAACCAGGCGCGCGTCGCCTCCTCGGTGGCTTCGACGTTCGTCGGCATGATCCGGGTTCGCGGGCTCGGACCGTGCATGCCGCGCACGAAGGCAGGCCCGTCCAACGCCGCAGCGGGGAAGAGCTTCACAATCTCCACCCCCAGCTCCTCGGCGTGGAGGATCTCCGTCGCCGTCCCGCAGCCCGGGAGGTACGGCACGCGGCGGCGGTTGCACAGCCGGGCCACGTCCTCCGCGAAGACCTGTCCCACGACGAAGTTTGCCCCGGCGTCGATGAACAGCGCCGCCGTGGGGGCGTCGATCACGGAGCCCGCACCGAGGATCGCCTCGGGAACCTCGTGCGCGGCCCAGCTCGTGAGCTCGCGGAACAGGCTGAGTGTCCCCTCGGCGCGATTGGTCACCTCGACCACCGGGGCGCCGGCATCGCGACAGGCACGCACGACGCGCCGTGCCGCATCGCCGTCGAGCGGCGTGAAGGTCGGCACGACGGCCGTGTCAAGAATGGTCTGCAGTACCGTCAAGCGATCGAACCTCATGGTTGCACCTCGTGAGGTTGAGAGTGTCGGCAGGGAGGAAGGCCGTGGACCTGCAGGGTACGCCGGCCGGGAGGCAGGTCGCGCGCCCGCAGACTGGATCGGCCGGGAGGCAGGTCGCGCGCCCGCAGACCGGATCGGCCGGGAGGCAGGTCGCGCGCCCGCAGGCAGTAGCGCCGGCTACCCGCGCCCGCCGCGTGAATGGGAACGGAGCCGCCGCCCGCAGCTGCTGTCACGCCTCTCGCAGGATGCGGCGCAGCGCGCCGAGCAAGAGCTCGACATTCTCGGGCCGCGAGGAGTGCGCCATCAGCCCGATGCGCCAGACCTTCCCCTTGAGCGTGCCGAGCCCGCCCCCGATCTCGATGCCGTAGTCGTGCAGCAGCCGGCTGCGCACGCCCGCGTCGTCGGTCCCCTCGGGGATGCGCACCGTGGTGAGCGAGGGTAGCCGGTGCTCGAGCGGCACGTGCAGCGAGAGGCCGAGGTCCTCCAGCCCGTTCCACAGCATCTGGGCATTGCGGCGGTGCCGTTCCCAGCGGGCCTCCAGGCCCTCCTCGGCGACCATGCGCAGCGCCTCGTACAGCGCGAAGTTCATCGCGATCGGCGCGGTGTGGTGGTACGTGCGCTCGGGTCCCCAGTAGCGCTGCACGATGGAGAGATCGAGGTACCAGGTGCGCACCGGGCTCTGGCGTGCCGCGAGCTTCTCCTCGCCCCGCGGGCCGACGGTCAGGGGCGCCAGGCCTGGGGGCGCGCCGACGCACTTCTGCGTCCCGCTGTACACGACGTCGAGGCCGAGGGCATCCACCGAGAGCGGGACGCCGGCGAGCGATGTCACGGCATCGACGATGAGAAGCGCGCCGTGCTCGTGGGCGACCTGCACGATCTCCTCGAGCGGCTGGAGGGCGCCGGTGGAAGTCTCCGCGTGGACGATCGCGACGACCCGCGCGGGCCGCTGGCGAAGCACGTCGCGGATCTCCTCGGGCGAGAAGACCTCGCCCCAGGGACGCTCGATCGTCTCGACCTCGCCGCCGTGGCGGCGGGCCATCTCGGCGATGCGCGAGCCGAAGTACCCGTTGATGCAGACGAGCACGCGGTCGCCCGGTTCGACCATCGACGCGACGGCTGCTTCCATGCCCGCCGAGCCCGTCCCCGACACCGGCAACGTCAGGCGGTTCTCGGTCTGGAACGTGTAACGCAGCAGCTGCTGCGTGCGGTCCATCAGTCCCAGGAAGTCGGGATCGAGGTGACCGAGCAACGGCGCCGTCATCGCCGCCGTGACCCTCGGGTGGACCATATCGGGCCCGGGTCCCAGGAGCACCCGGGGGGACATGTCGATCGCCGGCGCAGCCGGTGCGTCGATGCGCGTGCTCGTGAGCGTCATGTCTCTCCTATCGCTGCCGCGGCCGCTCCGGCGGGGGGTCCAGTACGTGCGTCGAGGACTGATGCCTGTCGCCGGCCGTCGCATCGCGGGCTGCAGGACCCGCATCACATGAGTCAGTCAATCGGATTGTGCACCGATGGGCGGCTGAAGGGGCGAATCGGCCAGGTGCGCCTTCCGGCGACCCTTGCTACACGACCCCTCAACGTCGGCTCGACGCACCGCTCCGCGGGTGACACCGGCGACCCCTCACCGCCGGCCCGCGGGACACACCGGCGACCCCTCAACGCCGGCTCGACGCACCGCTCCGCGGGTGACGCCGGCGACCCCTCAACGCCGGCTCGACGCACCGCTCCGCGGGTGACCGTGGAGCCGCCCTCCGCCCTCCGCCCTGCTCCCTCCGCCCTGCGCACTTGCCCCTCGGCCGCGCCGCGAGTCCATCGAAGGGGCATTGGCCCGCCCCTGGCCGCATACTGGCGCAGCACGACCCGGAGTGCATCACGGGGAGCCTGGAGGCAGACGATGTACGACGTCCCGTCCGAGTCATTGAGCATCCTGCGCGCGACGCCGGAGGTGCTCGTCCGGCTCCTGACCGGGCTGACGCGAGAGCAGGCGAGCTCCCTGCGCGGTGGAGACGAGGGCTGGTCGATCCTGGAGGTCGTCTGTCATCTGCGAGACGCAGAGGAGCGCGCGCTCCAGCGGATGCAAACGCTGCGCGATGCCGATGCGCCGGCCATCGCCGGCTACGACCAGGAAGCCTGGGCCCGCGAACGCCGGTACGCCGACGACAACCTCGATCGGGCGCTCGCCGCGTTCATCGAGTTCCGGCGCCGCCACGCAGCGGAGCTCGAGGCGCTCGATGCCGCCGCCTGGGAGCGCGCCGGCATCCACGAGGAGATCGGCCGCGTCACGATCGCCAGCCACACGCTGCACATCGCCGCCCATGACGTCGTGCACCTGGCGCAGATCGCCAGGCAGCTGCCGCCGACCTGAACCGTGGCCGCCCGCACCCCTGGGCTGGCACCGCCTGAACCGTGGCCGCCCGCACCCCGGCAGCTGCCGCGGCCCAGAGCCCTGACCGCCCGCACCCCGGGGCTGGCACCGCCTGGCCGTGGCCGCCCGCACCCGGCCACTGGCACCGATCGCTGTGGCTTCGGGAGAGAGGCGGCGGTGGGCCGCCTTGATCGACCGACGACAGGCGGCCGGCGCCATCTCGACGCGCCGCGGTCCGGACCGCTAAGCTGGCGTCGATGGTGGGGCTTCCTGCTGGGGGCGCAGGCGGGACGGCCCTGGGGGCGCCGGAAGGCGCCGGAAGCGTGGAGCGCGTGGATGCCCGAGTGGCGCCAGGTCGGCCAGCCCTGTCCGAAGAACGACGCGCCCCTCGGGACCGATGTCTGCACTGCGTGCCGGTTCTTCCGCGGGGTCCTGGGCGTCGACCCTGCCGACGGGAAGTTCCATGGCTGGAAGGTCCTCTGCACCTGGCCGCAGGATGGCAGATGGGTCTGGCGGCGCCCGATTCCGGACTGGTTCAGGTCAGCATTCGAGCCGCCGGAGGAATGACTGCGGCAGATGCTGGTCTGCCGCAGCGGTCAATCGCCTGCCGGAGCTGGAGCGATCGACGCCGCTGTTGTCAGGCGCCGCCCGCCGCTGTTGTCAGGCGCCGCCCGCCGCTGTTGTCAGGCGCCGCCCGCCGCTGTTGTCAGGCGCCGCC
>JBJKRK010000042.1:0-6974 GCA_046704705.1 Candidatus Limnocylindrales bacterium
ATGTGGCAATCACTCCATGCGGGCAACGTCGTATTACGTACATCTTCCCGCAAACGCGACCGGCGGGCCGGCGGGCTGCCTGTTCGGTGCCGCGGGCGGGCTACTCCAGGAGCAGCGAGCGAAGATCGCTCAGCGCCTCGACGACGGAGCGTCGGCGCTGTGGATCGAGGCGCTCGAGCAGCCCGCTCAGCCATTCCGTGGTGCGCGCCTCGGCCTCCGCGAGCTGTGCGGCACCGGCGGGCGCCAGGGTCAGCCGCACCCGGCGCCGCTCGCGGGGATCCGTCTCGCGGATCACCAGTTCCTGGCGCACCAGCCGGCTGACGAGCTCGGACGCGGCAGGCAGCGATGTCCCCAGATGCTCCGCGATCTCGGACAGGCCGCTGCCGGGGTGGCGGCGCAGGTACACCAGGGTCCGGAACTGCGGCACGGAAAGCCCCGCGGGCCGTCCCTCGCGCATCCGGCCGCGGATGGCGCGCATGACGGGGGGCACGGTTTCCAGCACCGCGGTGGCCGCCTCCTGGGAGCGAGCCTCTGGCATCGAACGCTTCACGCCACCCATGGTAGACTGTTAAGTGTCTTAACTATATGCCTTTCTCGCAACGGTGAGACCGCGTGCCAGCAGCCATCGAGACACAGCGCCTGACGCGCCGGTTCGGCTCCATCAGCGCGGTTGACGAGCTGTCGCTGGGCGTCGAGCACGGCGAAGTGTTCGGCCTGCTGGGCCCGAACGGGGCGGGCAAGACCACCACCATCAAGATGCTCATCACGCTGCTCCCGCCGACCGCGGGCAGCGCGACCGTGGCCGGTTTCGACGTGCGCCGCGAGCAGCGCCTGGTGCGACGGTCGATCGGCTACGTTCCGCAGCTGCTCTCCTCCGACGGGGCGCTGACCGCACGGGAGAACCTGCAGATCTCCGCCCGCCTCTACCACCTCCCGGGACCCGAACGGGAGCAACGCATCGACGAGGCACTCGCCTTCATGGGCCTCGGTGAGGCGAGCGATCGGCTCGTGCGCACCTTCTCGGGCGGCATGATCCGGCGGCTGGAGATCGCGCAGGCGATGCTGCATCGCCCCCAGATCCTCTTCCTGGACGAACCCACCGTGGGGCTCGATCCGGTCGCGCGTCGCACGGTCTGGGAACACGTCCGCCGCCTGCGCGACCGGGACGGCACCACGATCATGCTCACCACGCACTACATGGACGAGGCGGCCGAGCTCTGCGAGCGGGTCGGGATCATGCACCTCGGCCACCTCGTGGCGCTGGGCACGCCGGCTGATCTCGCTGCGGGCGTCCGGCCCGGCGCCACCCTGGACGACGTGTTCACGCATTTCACCGGCAGCGAGCTGGAGGAAGGAGGAACCTACCGTGACGTCGCTCGAACGCGCCGCACAGCCCGTCGCCTGGGTTGAACCGGCGGCGCCGGTCCGCTTCGTCCTGGACGCGTGGACCGTCGCCGAGAGCGAGCTCCGCAAGCTCGCCCACGACCCCACCGAGCTGCTCACGCGCGCCGTTCAGCCGATCCTCTGGCTCCTCGTCTTCGGCCAGGTCCTGGCCCGGACGCGCGCGATTCCCACCGGCCAGCTCGGCTACATCGACTTCCTGGCCCCGGGCGTGCTCGCCCAGAGCGCGCTGTTCTCGGCCATCTTCTTCGGGATCGCGGTGATCTGGGAGCGCGATCTCGGAGTGCTCCACAAGTACCTGGTGAGTCCCGCGTCGCGGATCGCGCTCGTGTCGGGCAAGGCGCTGGCGGGCGGCCTCCGGGCGCTCGTGCAGGCCGCCGTCGTGTACGTGGTCGCGGCGGCGATCGGTGTGCACCTGCGGCTCGCGCCGCTCGACCTGCTGGGGGTCGCGCTCGTGGTCGTGCTCGGCGCCGCCGGGTTCGCGACGTTCTCCCTGATCATCGCGTGCCTGGTCAGGACGCGGGAACGGTTCATGGGCATCGGGCAGGTGCTGACGATGCCGCTGTTCTTCGCCAGCAGCGCGGTGTACCCGATCGCGCTGATGCCCGCCTGGCTTCGGATCCTCGCCCAGGTGAATCCGCTCACCTACCAGGTTGATGCGCTGCGCAGCGAGATGGTCGCTGGGGCGGGGGCGACGTTCCCGGTCGGGCTCGATTTCGCCGTCCTGACGGTCACGCTCATCGTGCTCGTGCTGATCGCGGCCCGCCTGTATCCACGCCTGGCGATGTGAGCGTTCTGCGGCACGCACGGCAGACGGGACGATCCCCGCAGGGCACGCGCCCGTCATGGGCGCCATCTCTCAGGATCCTTTCAGCTGACGAGAGCAAGGTGGGGTATGGGCGTCCGCGCAGGCCCATGCCGGTATCCTGACCGCCAGACTGACCGAGGTACCTCATCATGACCGATATTCCGAACCCGCCCGGGACCGGAGTCCCGGGGTCGCCGGGCGAGCACGCAACGCCGTCCTCCGCCCCGGAAGAGCCGCCCCGCTGGGAACTCGTGCAGCCGCCGGTGCCCGTCGCGCCTCCCTCGGGCAGGGGCCGCATCTGGCAGGCGCTGCTCGCCGTCGGCGTGGCCGCCGTCCTCGTGGTCGCGGTGGTCGCGAGTGTGACGGCCGGCGGCAACTCGACCCAGACGGCGAGCACGTCGGGCGGCGGGTCCGCCCTCGCGGCCGCCGATCCGACCGCGACCCCGACCCCCGCTGCGGGTGCCCAGTGTCAGGCGTTCCTCAATGACCTGGCTCAGCGTCTCGGCGTCTCGACGAGCAAGCTGCAGAGCGCTGTGACCGGTGCGCTGCAGGACATGATCGACCAGGCGGTACAGAGCGGCCGGCTTTCCCAGAGCGAGGCGACGACGCTGAAGTCCAGGCTGACGTCCGCTGCAGACGCGGGCTGCGTGGGCCTCCCCGGTCTCCGGGAGCTCGGGCCCGACCACGCTGGCTTCCCCGGGTTCCGGGGCGGACCGGCCGCAGGCGCGCTCGACCCGACGACGTTGCTGAACGCGGCGGCATCGGCGCTGAAGATCGACGCGGCGACCCTCCAGAATGAGATCAAGGCGCTGCAGCCCGGCCAGGATCTCCGCACCATCGCGCAGCAGCACGGGGTCGACTACACAAGCGTGACGAACGCGATCCACGACGCGGCGAAGCAGCAGCTCGACGCGGCTGTCACGAAGGGCACGCTCACGGCCAGCCAGGAGAGCGCCATCTTGAGCGCGCTCGACTCGCGTCTGGCGCAGGGGCAGCTCCCCTTCGGCCCATTCGGTGCACGTGGATGGGGCGGCATGGGTGGTCGTCCCGGCGGATTCGCTCCATGGGGCGGGCGGGGCCAGCAGCCTGCGCCCACCGCATCGCCGAACCCGCCCGCGGGAGCCTGAGCGGCACGACCACAGGCCAGGGCGTCCGGCCGCTGGCTCCTGCTACCATCGGAGCACTGGAGTCAGCGCACCGCGTCGGAGATCCCTGGCATGACGTTCGCGTCCCCGGCGTCGTCGATATGCTCGCGCGCGCTCGCGGCTGAGCGGCACGACCTCCGCGCACGTGTCGCGAGTGCCCCACGGCGGTGCGGTCCCGGGTGCGCGTCGGGCGCGTCCACACCGGGAGCCCGCCGCCAATGAGCGGTCCCCAGCGGCCACCCGGCCGGACAGGAGCCGGCGCCGCCCCCACCGAGGGCTGGAGCGGTCGCTGGTTCGAGGATTTCACGGTCGGCGACGTGTACCGCCACCGGCTGGGCCGCACCGTCACCGCCACGGACAACCGCTGGTTCACCCTGCTCACGCTCAACACGAACCCACTGCACGTCGACGAGCGGTACGCGGCCCGCACGGAATGGGGTCGACCGCTCGTCGATTCGTGCTTCACACTTGCGCTGGTGACCGGGCTGAGCGTCGCCGACGTGAGTCAGAACGCGCTGGCCAACCTGAGCTGGGATGGCGTCAGGCTGCCCCATCCCGTCTACGAGGGTGACACGCTCTACGCCGAGAGCGTCGTGCTGGCGAGTCGCCCCTCCCGATCCCGCCCTCACACCGGCATCGTCCGCGTGCGGACGAGGGGCTTCAACCAGGACGGCGTCACGGTGATCGAGTTCGAGCGGACGTTCCTGGTTTACCGGCGGGGCAGCGGGCCCGAGCCGCCGGCTCCGCAACGGGACAGCGCAACGGAGCCGACGCCGGCTCCGCGACGGGACAGCGGGCCCGAGCCGCCGCCTGCGCAATCGGATCCCTGACCAAGCGACCAGCTCCCGGTCACGGTGCAACCGGGCCGGGCATGTGCCTGAAGCAGGAGGTGGCAGTGAACCAGGGCGGCACCGACTCCGAGCAACTCGCGGCCTTCGTCTGCGACACGACTCCCGACGCGTTGCCTGCGTATGTGGTCGACGACGCCCGCGACCGTCTGCGCGACACCCTGGGCGTCTGCCTGGCGGGATCGCGGATGGACTACGCGGCGGCGGTCCGGTCAGTCGCCGACACGCTCGGTGGCCGCCCCGAGTCGACGACCGTCGGCTTCGGCCAGCGGCTGCCCGCGACGCTCGCCGGGTTCGTGAACGGCGCCCTCGCGCACGGCCCCGACTACGACGACACGCACAGCGTCGCGATGGTGCACATCAGCTGCGTGGTCGTGCCGGCGGCGCTGGCCATGGGCGAGCGGGTGAGGGCCAGTGGGGCTGACATGATGTCGGCGCTCGTGCTCGGCGCCGAGGTCGGGCTCCGCCTCGCAGCGGCCGCCCCGCACCGGTTCCACATGCGCGGCCTCCACACGACCTCGATCTGCGGCCCGTTTGCCGCGGCAGCCGTTGCCGCCCGCCTGCTGGGCCTCGACCGAACGCGGACCGCGAACGCGCTCGGCCTCGCGGGGAGCCAGTCGGCCGGCCTGCTCCAGGGCCTCCGCGACGGCTCCTGGGTGAAGCGCCTGCACCCGGGCTGGGCGACCCAATCCGGCCTGCTGGCGGCGCTCCTGGCCGAGCAGGGCTTCACCGGCCCGGCAGAAGTCGTCGAGGGTGGGGCCGGGCTCTACGCGGCGCTGCTGCATGGCGAGGATGGGCCGGCGTACGCGGCACGGGTGTGCACCGGCCTGGGCGAGGAGTGGCTGCTGCCGGCGACGACGTACAAGCCCTACCCGAACGGTGCGTGGAATCACTCCTCCATGGACGCCGTGGCGGCGCTCATGCGGGACAACGGCCTGCGCCACGCGGATGTCGCCGCCATCGAGTGCCACGTGCCGCCGGAGTGCATCCCGATCGTCTGCGAGCCACGCGAGACGAAGATCCACCCGCGCTCGCCGTACCACATGAAGTTCAGCCTCCCCTACTCGGTGGCGATGCTCGCGGTGCTTGGCCGAGTGGAGGTCGACGACTACACGGAGGACGTGCGTACCGATCCCCGCGTCGCCGATCTGGCGTCGAGGGTGGCGTGCATCGCCGACGCGTCGATGGCGCCCACCGACTTCCCCGCGCGCGTGATCCTGCGGACCCGGGATGGCCGCGCGTTCGAGCAGGTCGTGGCGCACCAGCGCGGCGGGCCCGGCAACCCCATGTCGCGCGAGGCGCACGAGCGCAAGTTCCGCGCCAACGCCCTCCCGTCACTTGGGGTCGAAGGCACGGACGCGCTGCTGGTGGCGATCGAGGGTGTCTGGCAGGCGCCCGACGTGACCGAGCTGGCGCGCCTCCTCGCCGCCCACGCCTGAAGGCACCGCGCGGAGACGGGCGGGTCTGGCTCGCCCTCGCGCGCTCAGACTGTCGCGACTTCGCTGGGCTCCTCGTCGACGCCCAGCTCGACGGCGGTCGTCGAAGCGAGGGCGCCGCTCCCGGCCAGCAGCGCGCCGGCGGCCACGAACGCGGCCGGCAATCCCGCGACTCCGGCCAGGATCCCTGCCGCGGTGGGAACGACCAGCTGGCCAAGTCGATTGACCGTCACCCGCACGCCGAGCGCCAGCGCGCGGCGCTCGGCGGGTGCCTGCTCGGCCACCCAGGCGATGGTGATCGGCTGACCGAATCCCTGCCCCAGCCCGACCCCCAGCATGAGCAGCGCGAGCGCAACGCCGTTGCCGGTCAGGGAGATGGCCACACACGAAACGCCCGCCACCAGCAGGCCCGTCACGAGCAGCGAGCCATGCCTGATCCGCTGGAGCAGCCGACCCATCACCATCCGTGCGCCGAGGATCGAGCCGGCGCGCAGCGACAGCAGGAACCCGACGAACGCGACGGGCAGCTGTCGCGCCACCGCGTAGGCCGGGAGGTACGCGGTGAGCAGGTCCGCCGTCGCGGTCGTGGCCGACCCCGCCAGCAGCATCGGCAGCATGCCCGGGCGACGCAGCACCGCGCGGACCGCGGCAGACCCCCCTGTCGATTCGCCGGGCGACGTGGACACGCGGCCCGTGGCTGCGGGCAGAAACGCGGGCAGCGCGAAGGCGATCGCGGCAGCGACCGTGGCCACGGCCCCGCAGGCCGCGAAGACGACCTGCACGCCTCCTTCCGGCAGGCCCGGCCGTGCGGCGACCGTGCCGGGTGCGCCGGACCCGGCGAGGACGCCTGCGGTCACCGGCCCGAGGAGCTGCCCGACCGCCTCGGCGACACTGAAGAGCCGGACCCGGCGCTCCCGACCGCCCGGGGCGCCGCGCTTCGCCATGAGCGCCTGGCCCGCGACAACAACCTGGACCTGCCCGAGCCCGAGGAGCGCCTGGCTGGCCGCCAGGCCCCAGGTGGTGCGGAGCGCCAGGATGGCGAACGCGTCCACGGCGAGCAGCGCCGACCCGAGGCGCAGGAAGCGGACCTCGCCGAAACGGTCCACCCAGCGCCCGACTGGGATCGCGACCACGAGCGCAACGATCGCGAAGCACGAGGCGATGAGGCCCAGCGCGACCGGCGCGGCGCCGATCTCGATCGCGCGATACGAGACCATCGGGCGGAGGGCGCTGACCACGCCCATGTACAGGCCGATGAGCACCAGAGTCGCCAGGAGCCAGAGCGGCCGCTCCGCCGGACCCGTGGGGTCGTGCCGCACGCCGGGCGGCGCCGAGT
>JBJKRK010000043.1:0-19233 GCA_046704705.1 Candidatus Limnocylindrales bacterium
TCGACCCGTCACCGAACGTCCAGGCCCAGCTCGTTGGCGAACCCGTCGAGGCACCGGTGAAGGACACCTTCCCGCTCGACCCGGATTCGTTTGCGGTGAAGCTCGGGCTGAGGTCGCAGGCCGGCACGGGAGTTCCGCCCGGCCCGCTGCCCGGGTTGTACACGACCGCTTCGGCTTCCGAGGAAATCGGGACGCTCGACCCGAGAATCGGTTCGAGGAGCGGGGTGATGAGCGTGAACGTGTACGAAGCCCGCACGCTGTACGTGTCGCCCGGCTGACAGGCGGTGACGGATACGGGAGACCCGTCGTGGATGCAGCTCGCCGAGCTGGTCACGCCGGAGAGCGCTTGCGACTCGTTCACCACGTGCCATGCGACGTTGTTCGGGTCGACGCAGGCGGGCGCAGGCTGCGATGTCGCCGTGGCGCAGCCGGGCTGCACCGCCCCGAACATCACGCCCTCCTTCGCGGCGCTCTCGATGGTCACGTACGCGTAGAAGAGGCGGGCGAAGTCGGTCGCGGTGCCGATGATCAGGAGGAAGATCGGCAGGATCAACGCGAGCTCGACCAGCGACTGCCCGCGGCTGGAGCGGGCCAGTCGCAGCCGAGCGTGCCTCCCAGGGCGTCGCGTGGGGCTGGTGGTCCGGCTCTCGTTCATGGCCACGCCACGGTATGGCGCGCGACCTTGCCGCGGCCATGAAACCCGCCCGGTACTTCCGGCCTATCGGGACCCACCGCCCCCGAGGGCGATGCCAGGCCGCTGGCCGCCTCGACCGCGGGGTACCGCTCACGCGGCAGTACTTTCGGACGGGCCGCCTGTGGCGTGCAGCACGCAGGCCGTCCACGGTCGGAGACAGCAGCCCGACCGGTATTCCGGGGTCGCATCGTCTGCGCTTCTTCACATCTGGTGGCGCGGCCCGCGCCCCTCGCACGTCAATAAGGAACGACGCCGGGCGGACACGGGCGAACGCCGAGCAACGGATAAGTGCCACTCCAGTGTCGAGCACCCCACTCCGCGGGTCCATGACAGGTCACCTTGCAGTGCAGGACTTCCGACCGCACGCCTGCGCACCGGACTGGCGACGTCCGCTCCGGCGATCTCGAGATCCGTTGTTCGCTGGCACCACGCGTACCAGCCCACACGTCCCCGCCGAGGCGAGGAGAAGGCCGAGGACGGCTCGCGCGACAGCCCGGGGAGACTCAGACGGGCGCTGCCGCCACCTCCGCGGGCAATGCGAGAACGAAGACCGACCCCCCACCTGGTCGGTCCTCGTACCAGACTCGTCCTCCCATCGCCTCGAGCATGCCGCGCACCACGGCGAGGCCGAGTCCCGTGCCGTCCTTCCCCTGGCTGGTGGAGCCGCGCTGGAACCGCTGGAAGATCCGGACCTGCTCGGCGGGAGGCACGCCCGGCCCCTCGTCCATCACGCGAATCTCGAGCTCCTCGGCACCGGCCGAGGGCGCCCGACGGATCTCCACGCGCACGCCGCCACTCGGCGCGTACTTCAGGGCGTTGTCGAGCAGAATCCACGCGGCCTGCTCCAGGCTCGCGGCGTCGCCCAGGGCGAGCGCACCCGCTGAACGATCGTCGAGTTCGAACGGCCGGTCGCTCGCCTGCGCCTCCCAGGCACGCCGGATGAGCCGCCCGGGCGAGACCAGGTCACTCTCCGGCTGGTACACGCCTGCGTCCATGCGCGCCACGGTCAGCAGCTGCCCGACGGTGTGCGCCAGGCGCACGGCCCGGCCGTGAATCAACTCGAGCTCGGCCTGCTCTGCGCTATCCGCCTGCGCCCGTTCGCGCAGGTCGTCCGCCGCGGCGATGATCGCGGTGACCGGCGTCTGCAGGTTGTGGCTCACCCCACGGAGGAAGTCTCGCTGGAGTGCGTTGACGCGCGTGAGCCGGTCGACCCGCAGCTCCGAGCGCTCGTACAGCGCGGCGTCGCGGAGGGCGACTCCCACCTCACGGGCGAAGAGGGCGAAGAGGGCGCGGTCAGCGGGTGTCCATGCATCGTCGGTGCGCAGTGTCGCCTCGAGCCAGACCGGCGCGGGCTCGAGCGTCGCACGCTCCGACAGATCCGGCGCGAGCTCGAGCGTCGCACGCTCCGACAGATCCGGCGCGGGCTCGACCGTGGCGTCTCGCCACGTGTCGCCGGGAGTTCCCGGGGGATCGGCCGCAGGCTGGCCGGAGAGCGCAGCCGGCCGGTCGCCGGTACCCGTGGTGACGCCGACGGGTTCCCGGAGCGCGCCCGGGGCCCCGGCGATGACTGTGCCGTCCTCGCCGCGCAGCCAGCAGGCGGAGAGTCCGTAGATGCTCAGCGCCGCGTTCACCGCGTCCTGCGCCAGTGGATCGACTCCCTGGTCCACACGCAGCCGCTGGAGCGCGGCAAATGAGTCGCGGATGAGCTCGTCCCGGCGGGCAAGCGCGCTCGCCAGCCGGTTGTGCGATCCGGCCAGCCGTTCGAGATCGTCACGATCCCCTTCCGGGAGCCGCACGGTGAGGTCGCCCGCTGCGACCGCGGTGATCCCGGCGGCGACGGCATCCAGACGCCGGCGGAGCCGGATGGAGAGCAGCGCGGCGCCGACGAGCGCGCCGGCCAGCGTGAGTCCGAGCAGCGCCACGAGGATGGGGAACAGCTCGCCGCCGATCACATCCACGACCTCGAGCGAGGTCGCCAGTCTGACCAGCCCGGCCGGATTGCCCGACTCGCCTGTCAGCGGGATCGTCTCGGACACGACCTGATCGCCTGCAGCGTCCGCGGCGCCGGATTGCGCCGCGGATCCGGCGTCCGAGCGGGGCGCGAGCTCGACGTTGCTCGCGACCGTGAGCGTGCCCGCCGCGTCGTAGATTCCGACGTCGAACCCCGTCTGCTGCTTGACGTCCAGCACGAACGACGAATCGAGCCGCCTGGCGAAGACCAGCCCGATCGGTTCTCCGGCTGCCTCGGTGACTCCCGGGCCGGTCCGATTCCCAAGCGCGATGCTCGCGGCGGCGAGCTCGTAGACGCCGCCGTTCAGGCTGGCATAGGAGTAGCCGGCGTTGGCGCCAGGTCTGACGGTGCGCAACGCGGTCGCCAGCCAGTTCTGCAGCGACGTCCCGACGGAGACATCGCCGCTCTGCACGGCGACCGGCCCCACCGTGAGCAGCGCGGCATCGGCGCCGCCGCGTTCGACCTGGAAGTCGAGCACGTCCCGCTTGATGTCGACGAGATCCAGCCGCGCGATTTCGTCCTGCAGCGTGGCCCACGTGGCGTAGCTCTGGACCGAGGCGTCCAGCTGCGCGCCGTCGCGGCTGAGGATGCTCCGGACGGCACGGACGGCATCCGCGGCTTGTGCGTTCGCCGCGTCGCTCACGGCAGTCCGGATGCGCTGGTAGCCGACCAGGCTGAGGGCGAGCACCGGGATGACGGCGAGCACGACGAGGGACAGCGTCTGCTGCCGCCGGTACGAGAGCCACGCCCAGCGGCCGGCGCGTGGCCGGTCCTGTCCTCCGGTCACTCGAGCTGCACGAGCCGGTAGCCGAGGCCGCGGTCGGTGAGCAGGTAGCGCGGGTTGTCGGGATCCTGTTCGATCTTCTGGCGCAGACGACGGACAGACACCCAGACGTACGACGGGTCGGCGCCGTCGACCTCGGTCCAGGCACGCGCCACCAGCTGGTCGGTGGTGACCGTCTGCCCGAGGCTGGTCGCGAGGGCGGCCAGCAGGCGCGTCTCCGTCCTGCTCAGCCGGACCCGCCGATCCCCCATCCACGCTTCGCGGCGCTTCAGCAGGAGCGTCAGATCCGGGCCGAGACGGATCTCGCGATCGGGGACGTGGCCCATGGATCGATGGCGGATGCGGCGGATGCGCGCTCGCAGCTCCGCGTAGTCGAATGGCTTCGTGACGTAGTCGTCGGCGTAGCGCTCGATCATGTCGACCTTGGTCTCACCCTCCGTCACCACGGAGAGCACGATGATCGGGACGTCCGCGCGTCGACTGATCTGTTCCGCGAGCTCCTCCCCATCCATGCCGGGCATCATCAGGTCCAACACGACCATGTCGGGCCATTCCTGCTCGATGCGGCGCAGCGCCTCACTCCCGGTGCGTGCGGTGGTGACGCGGAAACCATCGCGCCGCAGCCGGTCGGCCAGGAACACGAGCAGCTCGGCGTCGTCATCGACGAGGAGTACGTGGTCGCCGTGCGCCATGACCTCAGTCATTCGCGATCGCCTCTCCTCGTGCCGCCTGTCCCGTTCGGCTCGTCGGCCGGATCATTTCGAGGGGTGACTCGGAGCTGGCGTCGCGCCAGAGGATGGCCCGGACGGGCTGTCGCTCGACGTCGCCGGAGCGACCGGGGTCGGCGTCGCGTGCGGCGGGTCCGGCTGGGGCACTGGGCTCGATATGCTCGTGGGAGCCGCGGTCGACTGGCCGGGCGGGGTCGAGGGTTTCGCGCTGTTCGGGTTCGACTGGCCGGGCGGAGTCGAGGGCCTCGCGCTGTTGGGGTTCGACTGGCCGGGCGGGGTCGAGGGTTGCCCATTCGGGTTCGACTGGCCGGGCGGGGTCGAGGGTTGCCCATTCGGGTTCGACTGGCCAGGCGGAGTCGAGGGCCGGCCTCCGGTGGGCAGTTCAGTCACGCGGATGACCAGGTCGGTGGGTGGTCCGGACGAACCGACCTGTACCGCGATCTTCAGACCCTGTCCTTCGAACAGTCGCCACGTGCCGTCGCTACCGGAGGCGACGTACCCGGCCGTCCCGAGCGCGGTGACGTAGCGCTGCAACGTCTCCGATGGACCCAGCTCGGAGCTGAACCCGTAGATCTGGGCGCCCGCGTCATACCCGGGTCCGTTGGTACCCACGATCACCGTGGCATCCACGGGCACCGGCAGGCCCGACGGGAACCCTGAAGCCGAAGGCTCCGAGCTCACCGAGCCGGCGCAGGCTGCAGCCAGGAACCCCGCCGTCGCCAGCAGGACCAGGCGGCGGGCGAAGGATCCGGCACGCACGTTCATGGTCGTCATCCCGAGGCTGCCATCGATGCGGCTGAGCCGACCGCATCATATCAGCGCAGGGACCCGCCTCCGACACGGTACGGGCGGGCCAGTCCCATACAGGACGAGATGCCGGTGCACGGCAGCACCGACCGACGCGCCGCCTTCGCCCGATCGACGCGCCGCCCTCGCCCGATCGACGCGCCGCCCTCGCCCGATCGACGCATGAACGGCGGCCGCGAGAACCAGGCCGTTGCCGCCAGCGCGTGGGCTCGCGCCCCACCTGTACCATCCGGCGGGTGAGCCTCACCACGATCGTGCTGCTCGGGCTGGAGTTCCTGCTCGCGCTTCCGCCCACGCGCCGGATGTGGCAGGGCGGCGCGCGTCCCGGACAGTTGGTCGGGTATCTCGCGCTGCTGCTCCTCCTGGGAGCCCTGGCGATCGAGGTCAGGCCGCTCGCGCGCTACACGATCCCGATCCTGCTCGCCCTCTACCTCCTTCCCTACCTGGAGCCGGGGGCGCGCTGGCAACGCTGGCGGGGCGGCACGGGGGAGCGTGGCACCAGAGAGAGCGCCACGACGGTGATCGAGGGGCACGCCAACCGGATCGACCCAGGCGGGCACGCCGACCGCGGAACGGACGGGATCGGGCGCGGCGCGCGGTAGAGTGGTAGGGATGACCGAATCCCGCGCTCCTGGCTCGAGCTCCGCCGCGCTCACCTGGCGCGACGTGGCCGCCCTCCTGCGGCAGCATCGACACCGCCTGACGCCGCAACGACGGGCGGTGGTCGAGGCCCTCGCGGAGTTCGAGGGGCACGTGTCCGCGACGCAGCTGGTGGAGCGATGCATGGAGCGCGATCCGGCGTTCGTGCCCTCCACCGTCTACCGGACGCTGGACCTGCTCGAGGAGCTCGGGCTCGTCACGCACATCCACGCCGCGGACGGGCACGAAGAGTTCCACCCGACCCCCAAGGAGCCGCACGCCCACCTGATCTGCCGTCGCTGCGGGCGGACGGACGAGCTGCCGCTGGCCGAGATCCGGGACTTCGTCGCGCGCGTCCAGCGCGAGCACGACTTCTCGGTGGATGTCAGCCACCTGGCGATCTTCGGCGTCTGCGGTGACTGCGGGGCGCAGCACTGACGCGTATCGGAGCAGATGTCACCTGACGCCGGACGCCTGCTGTTCATTCTGGGCCTGCTGATCGCCGCCATCGGGCTCGTCACCATGGTCGGCATCCGCCTGCCCTTCGGTCGCCTGCCGGGCGACATCACGATCGTCGGGGACCACGGGGCACTCTTCATCCCGATCGCGACGAGCATCCTGCTCTCGGTCGTCCTGACGGTGCTGGTGAATCTGTTCCTGCGCCGCTGAGCTCCGGCGCTGCAGCGTCGGGGAGGGACACCGAGCGCCCGTGCCTCAGGAGGCGGGTGGCTCCCCTGGCTCTTCACCGGTCGCCACCGGATACCCTGCCCGGCTCCAGTCGCTCCAGGAGCCCGGGTAGAGCAGCGGGTCCGGCAGCCCGGCGACGCGCATCGCAAGCGCGTGATGGCAGGCCGAGACACCGCTCCCGCAGTAGGTCACGACGTCCCGCCCGTCCACGCCGAGCCCCAGGTACTGAGCCCGAAGCACGTCGGGCGGAAGGAAGCGCCCGTCGGGCCGGAGGTTCCCGTCGGTGGGTGCGCTGCGGGCGGTGGGGATGTGCCCGGCCACCGGATCGATCGGCTCGGTCTCACCCCGATAGCGCGGAGCAGCCCGCGCGTCGAGCACCACGACCGAGCCCAACCGCAAGCGGAGCGCATCGCGATCCAGCACGCGGGTCCAGTGGCGCCTGAGCTCGAGACGGGCCGGAGGCCAATGTGGGGCGTCGGTCGCGGTCGGGAGACCGGCTGCGACCCAGGCAGGAAACCCGCCGTCGAGCACGGCGACACGCCGGTGCCCGAGATCGTCGAGCATCCACCAGAGACGGGCCGCGACCCAGCTGCCGACGTCGTCGTACGCGACGACCAGGTGCTGGGATCCGATGCCGGCGGCCGCGAGCCGACGGGCGAACACGACCGGATCGGGGAGCGGATGCCGCCCGGGACCCTCGCGGGCGGTCAGCTCTTCGTCCACGTCCAGGTACGCGGCCCCGGGGAGATGCCCCGCCGCATACGCCTCGCGTCCCCGACCCGGTTGCCCCAGGTACCAGCGCACGTCCACGATCCGGAGGTCGGGATCGTCGAGCCGGGATGCGAGCGCCTCGACCGACATCGTCGCCACGCACCGAGGGTATCGCACCTGGCCGCGGCGGGCACCGGGCCGGCGGGTCGAGCCCTGCCGGCGGAGGCCACGGTCACGCTGTGCCCAGCGAGCTTCGAGTGAACAGGAGCGCGCCGGCCAGGCTGAGCCCGCTGCCCACGGCGAGTGCCGGACCCGGTCCGAGCCAGAGGGCGAGCGCACCTCCCGCGAGCGGCGCCACGGTCCGCGCAAGGTTCTGCTGACTCTGGTCGACCGCCACGAATGTCACCCCGTGGCTGGGCGGGATCGTCGCCATCATGTGGTCGAACAGCGCGAGGTTCGCGCCTGCCGTGAAGAGAGACGACGCCGCGAGAAACGCCGCGATCTCGGGCAGCACGCTCGTGGTCGCGAGCGCCGCCGGGTAGAGCGCCGAGACGAGCGTCGTGCAAACGAGCACGAATCCGGAGCTGCGCCGGCGCGAGAGCCGCCGCCAGCCGGTGTAGCCAACGAGCAGCGCGGCCGCCTGCACCGTCCCGAGGATCCCGATCCACGCGTCCGAAGCGTGGGCAACCTGCACGTAGTAGAGAGGCAGAAGTGGCGTTGCCAGGGCGATCCCCGACCCGAAGAGGAACCTGCGCGCTTCGAAGGACAGGAACGGCCGTTCCCCGCGCAGCAGCTCGAGCAGCCCCGGAGAGGAAACCGCCGCGTTGACCTCGGCCGCGGGGCCCATGGTCGCGGCGCCACCGACCGCGGGACTCGTGGTCGCCGCATCCCCTGCCGCAGGACTCGTGGCCGCATCGCCTGCCGCAGGCGCGAGGCCCGCTTCCCGATGGTGGTCGCCGCGATGGGTCACGACGATCCGGTGCGAGTAGTGGAAGCTGACGAAGGCAGCCCCGGTGAAGAGCATCAGGATCGCCTCGTACCCCGCCGGGAAGCCGACACGCTCGATCAACTGGCCGGCCAGGCCCGCCGTGACCGCGGTTGCCAGGCCGGAGATCGCCCAGCGCTGCCCGAGGAGTTCGTAGCGACCGCGCGGGCCGGCCGCCCCATCCATCACGATCGAAAAGGCAACGTTGTACGCGGTCGACGGCAGCGTGGCGAGCCCCCAGATCGCGAGCAACAGAACGACCGCGACGCTCGGCGGCGCGAGGAAGGTCGCGACCGCCATGAGCGCGTAGGCGCATTGCGCGAGCAGGCGAGCGCCGCTGTACCAGGGCACGATGTTCGGCTTGCGCTGGAGGAATCGGCCGACCGGGATCGCAAGCGCGAATCCGGCGAGCGCCGGCAGGACGGTCAGGAGGCTGACATCGAATCCGCTCCCGCCCAACCGCACGATGAGCACGGGGAGGAACATCGATACCGCGTTGACCACGCCGACGGCGGCCGAATCGCGCTGCACCAGGGCGTAGTTGCGGGCGAGGATCGGATCCGTCCCGTCCGGCTCGTGCGGGGAAACGGCCGCGGGCTGGACGAGCGGGCGGACGCGAAGCGCAGGCAAGGGTCAGCAGGGCTGCAACAGGCCGCGCCGACCCGGACACCGGCCACCTGGGCACCCGCAGCGGAGAGCCGCGAGCGTCGCCATCACAAAGAGACCTCCCCCGATCGGGCCAGGATTGCGCGCCAGCCATCGACGTTCGGCGCCAGCGCGAAAGCTGCCAGCACTGCTCTCCGTCCGCGTCGCGGCACGTCGGCACGTCGGCACGTCGGCACGTCGGCAGGCCGATACTAGCGCCGATCGGAACCTCCCAACACGCCGCGACACGGACCGACGGCCACACCCCGCGACCGCTATCGTGAGAACGTGCGCTCGGCAGGGGGCCGTGACCAGCCCGTCCGGCGCATCGCAGGAATGCGACATCGTCGGAGATCAGGAGGGGCCATGCTCGCTCTCGTGAAGGCAGCCTCCGGTCCGGGTCTCGAGCTGCGCGAGGTCCCGGAACCCGAGATCGGGATCAACGACGTGCTGATCAGGGTCCGCAAGACCGGCATCTGCGGCACGGACCTGCACATCGAGAGCTGGGACCCCTGGGCCGCCCGGACGATCGTGCCACCGCTCATCGTCGGCCACGAGTTCGTCGGCGAGGTCGCGGCCGTGGGCTCGAACGTAGTCGACGTCCACATCGGCGATCGGGTGAGCGCGGAAGGCCACATCGTGTGCGGCCGCTGCCGCCACTGCCGCGCGGGCCGCCGGCACCTCTGCGCGAACGCGATCGGTCTGGGTGTTGGCCGCGACGGCTCCTTCGCGGAGTACGTGGCGGTCCCCATGGCGAACGTGTGGCACCACTGGCCGGGCATCGACGAGGATGTGGCCGCGATCTTCGACCCCTTCGGCAACGCGGTGCATACGGCGCTCGCCTTTCCCGTGCTCGGCGAAGACGTCCTCGTTACCGGCGCCGGCCCGATCGGCCTGATGGCCGCCGCCGTGGTCCGCCATGCGGGGGCGCGCTACGTGGTGGTCTCGGAGCCGAACCCCGTGCGGCGCGAGCTGGCGGCCCGGATGGGCGCCACCCTTGTCGTCGATCCCCGCACGCGTGACCTGCACGATGTCCAGCGCGAGTTGGGCATGACTGAAGGCTTCGACGTCGCCCTCGAGATGTCCGGCAACCCGGACGCGCTGCGGAGCGCGATCGCCAACATGGCGCACGGGGGAAGGATCGCGATCCTGGGCCTGCCGACCGAGAACATCACCCTCGACCTGAACGAGATCATCTTCAAGATGCTCACGCTGTCGGGGATCTACGGTCGGGAGATGTTCGAGACCTGGTACAAGATGTCGGTGATGCTCCAGTCGGGGCTCGACATCACGCCCGCGATCACGCACCGTTTCCCGTTCCGCGAGTACAAGGCAGCCTTCGAGGCGGCCCGGTCGGGGGACGCCGGCAAGGTGATCCTCGACTGGACCGCGTGACCCTCGCCACGAGCGTTGCGGAGCGCCTGCGGTTCTGACCGCCAGGCGGTGGATGGAGGGGAGACCGATGAGCGACACGCCACCGCCGCGTGACCGACCGGGACCACCTGCGTTCGAGGTGCCACCGGATGCGGCCGGCGCACCGCCACTGGACACGGCCGGCGCACCGCCACTGGACACGGCCGGTGCGCCGCCACCGGATGCCGGCGGCGCACCCGGATCCGCCCGCGGGCAGGCTGAATCACCCGTCTGGACGCCACCGCCGACCGTGACGGCTCCGCCGGCCGGTTCCACCTGGGGGCCGCCTCCAGCGCCACCACGTCAGCCGGAGGTCCCGGGCGCACCGGGCCGGTACTTCGCTGCCACCATCACCCGGGTCGCGGCGTTCTTCATCGACACCATCGTCATCGCGATCCTCGGCCTGGTCGTCGGTGGAATCATCGGGGGCGTGGGCGGAGCCGTCTCGCCCGGCGTTCTCTCCTCCGGGGCGTTTCGAATTCTCGGCGGCCTGGCGGGCATCGCGACCAGCTTCCTGTACTTCGGCCTCCTCTGGAGGAGCAGCGGCAAGGCGACCGTGGGGCAGCGCATCTTCCGGATGCAGGTCGGCAACGCCTTCGACGGCGCGATCCTCACGTGGGAGCAGGTCGTGATCCGGTGGCTCATCCTGTTCGGCTTCGGCGTCGTGGCGACACTTCCGGTCGTGGGAACGCTGGGTGAGCTCGCCGGCCTCATCTGGGCGATCGTGCTCCTCGTCACCACGGCGAGCAGCCTGACCAAGCAGGGCCTGCACGATCAGTGGGCCGACAGTGCGGTCGTGGCGACTGGCCCGCAGAACACGACCCTGGCCTGGGGCTGCCTGATCGCCTACGCCGTCCTCGCCGTGCTCCTCGTCGCACTCGCGCTCATCGCCCTGGGGGCGTTCTACGCCGGGGCCTCCACCACCCTGTAGTGCACGGGTCTGGGCCCGCGGCGTCGGGCCTCTCAGCACTGGCATGGCACGGGCGGCCCCTCACGGCCGCGGGGCGCAGCCAGCGCTTCTTCGACTTCGTGCCGAAGGGCGTCGCGCGGCAGGGCGTCGCGCGGCAGGGCGTCGCGCGGCAGTGATGAGCCCCGTCGCCGCACCGTCCGGCACTGCCCACGCGCGTCGGGCCAGGCACTCCCGTTCGTCGCGCCCGAAGGCTCTCGTGGCCTGGAGCAGCGGCAAGGACGCCGCGTACGCGCTGCACGCCGTGCGGCAGGCGGGCGCGCTCGAGGTGGTCGGGCTCCTCACAACGGTCACGCGTGCCTTCGGCCGGGTCTCGATGGATGGCGTCCGTGAGTCGCTCCTCGAAGCGCAGGCCGTCGCTGCGGGCCTGCCGCTCACGCGGGTGCAGATCCCGTATCCCTGCCCCAACGAGGTATACGAACAGGCGATGGCCGCCGCCCTCGACGAGGCACGGGGGCAGGGCGTCACCCGGGTCGTCTTCGGCGACCTCTTCCTGAGCGACGTCCGCGCCTACCGGGAAGCGCAACTCGCCCGCGCCGGGTTCAGCGGTGTGTTCCCGCTGTGGGGCCGCGACACCGCGCTCCTCGCCCGGGAAATGCTCGCCAGCGGGATCGACGCCCGGCTCGTCTGCATCGATCCCACGAAGCTCGACCGGGCTTTCGCCGGGCGGCCCTTCGACGCGGACCTGCTCCGGACGCTGCCCGCGACGGTGGATCCTTGCGGGGAGAGCGGCGAGTTCCACACCTTCGTCGCGGCCGGCCCGATGTTCACCCGCCGCGTCGAGGTCGAGCCGGGGGAGGTTGTCGAGCGGGACGGGTTCGTCTTCGCCGATCTCGCGCCGCGGCAGAGCTGACGGTCACTCGGGCCGTGCACCTCGGCCATGGAGCACCAGGGACCACGGGTGTGTGCCCCTCACACGTACGTCAACAGCTGCCTCCATGGTGACGCGACAGCTGCCTCCATGCTGACGCGACCGCGGAGCTCGCTGTCCCATGGGAGCAGGGCAGAGGCCCTCGCCTTTGGGGCGAGCGGCACTGGGCACCGCCACACGCGCACGTGATCCTGACGTGGCCACCGGCAGCCGTCACGTGGCCACCGGCAGCCGTCGAGATACGGGGAGGTACGTCATGACGATGCAGCACACGGACCCGCTTGTGGAACAGGCGATGGCCCTCGACGAGGATGAACTCTTCACACGGCTGGGAGCGACGCAAGTGGTCCTCCGGCAGGGCCAGCTCCGCCACGAGTCCCTGACGCGGGTCATGGCCACCGAGGACTTCGGGATGCAACTCCCCGAGCCGCCGGATCTGGCCGAGATCGGCAGGCAACTCTTCGCGAAGATCGAGCCCCAGGCATATGACCTGATGTGCGGCACAGGTGACGCCTGGAAGGCGGAGCGCTCCAAGATCGAGGCCGCCGTCGAGAGCGGCATCGGTGCCGTCGCCGCGGCAATCGCCGCAGCCCTCGCTCTCGCCGGCACGGCGGCGGCGATCGCCGCCTTTGTGGCGGCGCTGATCATGAAGATGATCTGGAAGAGCACGCTCGCCCTCACCTGCGATACGTGGAAGGCGCACCTGCCGAAGGCGGCGAGCTGACCACTCGCCCGTGCCCACATCGCGGGCGCGTGATGTCCGGGCTGGGGTCACGCGCCGGCGCCTACGGCTCCGCCGCGCTCACCTGCCGGGCGTGGAACGAGAACGGACGCAGCGCGAATGTGGTGACCAGCACCGCGGCGGCGAAGGCGGCGATGAGGAGGAACCCGCTGGAGAACCCGCCGCTCACGTCGAGCAGGACGCCCACAACCGGCGGTCCGACGATCGCGGTGAGGTTGCCACCCCAGCCCACGATCGCCTGGGCGGACCCCGGGCTCTCCGGCACGCTTACCGCCGAACCGTTGAAGAGCGCCGCGTAGGGCAGACCGACTCCGACGCCGGCGGCAAGCAACCCCGCCAGGGCCGCACCCAGCGACCCCGCCAGGGCCATCACCACCAGGCCTGCCCCGGCCAGACCGATGCCGAACCGGATGATGGAGACGGGCGTCACGCCTCGCTCGAGCGCGAGGGCTCCTCCTGAGCGGCCCGCGATGCCGAGCCCGAGCACGAGCGAGCCAAGCAGTCCGCTGAGGATGAGCGGCACCCCGTATCCCTGGCTGAGGTAGCTCACCACCCAGGTCCCCAGCACCATGGCCAGGCCGAACCCGCAGGTATGGCAGAGCGCCAGTAGCCAGCTGTTGCGGGCCCGCAGCGCCTGACCGAGTCCCGACCGGAGCGTCGTCCGCGTCGCCGCCGGTGGGCTGGCGGGCGCGAAGCGCCACCAGACCGCCCAGACGCCCAGCGTGACGAGGCCCGACACCAGGTAACCGCGGCGCCAGTCGCCTGCATCGCCCGCCAGGAGGGCCATGTACACGAGGGGCAGCGCCGAGCCCGCCAGAAAGGCCGAACCGTAGAGACCCTGCGCAAGGTGCTGGCCCCGCCCCGAGAAGACGTTCCGCGTGTACGCAGCACCCGCAGCGAAGGCGACCCCGCCTCCCACGCCGCCGATGAAGCGCCAGGCAAGGAGCACCGGGTACGTGGGGGACAGGAGACCGCAGCCGAGCGTGCCCACGCAGGTGAGCAGGAATCCCGCGGTCACCGGACCGCGTGCCCCCCAGCGGTCCGCGAGGGAGCCACCGACCAGCATGGTGGTCGCCGCGCCCAGGAAGAACGCCGTCGCGATCGCCCCCGTGCTCCCGGCGTCGAGGTGGAATTCCCCGCCGATGAAGCCGAGCACCGGGCCGTGGTTGGTGTAGTTCGTGGCCACGGCGAGCGCGACCGCGCAGATCAGCACGAGCGCGCGGCGGGGGTCGGATCGGGGCACGGAGAGACTGTAGCGTGCGTCAAGGGTGGCGGGTTCGCTTGTCGGAGGTCGGCCGACGTTCGATAGCGGTCGCGAGCTCGCGTCACGCGCAGAAATCACGCACAGAAGTCGCGCGCGATCTCGGCCAGGGCGCGGGCGCAGGCGATGGTGCCGCTCACGCTGACCCACTCGTCGTCGGCGTGTGCGCCCTCGCCGGGTGGTCCGAGCAGCACGCTCGGGATGCCCGCGGCCGCCGTGAACGCCGAATCGGCCCAGAAGCTCAGGCCGGTGAGGTCGGGGGCCGCGCCGGTAGCGCGGGCGGTTGCAGCGCGTGCAAGCGCAACGAACGGGTGGCCGGCCGCAATCTCGAAGGGGTCGCGGTCGAGCGTCACGCGCGCGGACGCGACGAGGGCAGGATCGGCAGCGCGGCAGGCGCCGAGGACGGCTTCGATCTCGGCGAGTACCCCGGCGGCGGATTCGCCGGGCAGCGTGCGCCGTTCGACCGCGATCACGCAGCGATCGGGCAGGGTCGCCATCTCGCTCCCACCCCGGATCATCGAGGCGTGGAGCAGGCCCGCCCCGAGCAGCGGATGTGTCGTGGCGGCGAGCCGTTCGCTGTAGCGCTCCAGGGCGCTGATGACGGGGCCCGCGCGGAAGATCGCGTCGATACCCAGGTGCGGCCGCGAGCCGTGGGCCGCCTTCCCGACCACCTCGATCTCGAGCCAGACGAACCCGCGATGGGCGATCGCGATGGCGAGCTCGGTTGGCTCGGTGATGACGACGGCGTCCGCCCGCACGCGACGGAGCACCTCCTGAATGCCGGTGCTGAGTGCCTCCTCGTCGGTCACGGCGACGACCATGAGGCGCCCGCGAATGCCCGACCGAACGGCCTCGCGGGCGGCGACGAGGGCAGCGGCAAGGCCTGCCTTCTGGTCGTAGGCGCCCCGCCCGAGCAGGCGGTCCCCCTCGATGCGAGCTGCGAAGGGAGCGACCATGGACCCGGGCCCGACAGTATCGAGGTGGCCGTACAGCATGAGCGTGGGCGCGTCGGAGGCTCGCGCCCCGCCCATGCGCGCCGGAGCTTCGAGCACCAGGTTGGGGCGTCCGTCCGGCGATGGGATATGGCGACTCACCAGCCCGTTCTCGCCGGCCCAGCGTTCCACAAACGCCGCGATCTCGTACTCGCCGGCCCCCCCGGGCGAGAGGGTGGGGTTCACGGAGTCGATCTCGATGAGGCGTCGGGCGAGGTCGATGACATCGTCAGTGTGCATGGAACGCATTGTCCCTGTTCGATCGAGCACGGCGCGACGACGGCACGGCGCGATGGCGACCGGTGCGCGACGACGGCACGGCGCGATGGCGACCGGTGCGCGATGACGGCACGGCGCGCGCGGCGACCGGCGCGCGACGACATGGATGCTGCCGACGAGCATGCCCGCACGTTCGATGGCGAACGCGGTCTGGTGCGCGGATCCCGGCGCAGCCGACCGCCTCATCGCCTCGAGACGCCTCATGACCTTGGGGGCGCGGCTTCGGTCCGAACGGCACGCTGGCGTTCCGGGGCATCGTTCGCATGCTCACCAGGAGGGCACCGCAGCGGCGGCTGCGGTGGGAGGAACCGAGGGAGGGAATGGTGTGACGCGCCTCGATCCGGCGCCCGGCGCTGCGCAGGCGCCCGAAGCGGGCACGGCGGCACCGGGGGCGCCCGGAAGTGCTTCGTCGCCCAGCCTGCGGTGCTCGGGCCTGCGGAAGCGGTTCGGCGAGCGTGTCGCCGTGGACGGCGTCTCGTTCGACATCGCGGCCGGCGAGACGTACGGGCTCCTGGGCCCGAACGGCGCCGGCAAGACGACGACGATCTCGATGATCTGCGGGATCCTCTCCCGGGATTCCGGTGAGGTCGTGCTCGACGGGATCCCCGTCGGGGCCGGCGCGACCGTGGTGAAACAGAAGATCGGGTACGTGCCCCAGGATCTGGCGATCTACCCGGACCTCAGCGCACGCGAGAACCTGCGCTTCTTCGGTCGCCTGTACGGGATGCCCGGGGGTGAGCTGAGCCGTCGGATCGACGAGGTGCTCGAGGTCGTGGCGCTCACCGACCGCGCGCGGGAACGCACCGAGCATCTCTCGGGGGGCATGAAGCGGCGCCTGAACATCGCGATCGGCCTCCTGCATCGACCTCGTCTGCTGGTCCTGGACGAGCCGACCGTGGGCGTCGACCCGCAGAGCCGCAACGCGATCCTCGAGAGCGTCGAGGCCCTTTCGGCCGAGGGGATGGCGATCCTGTACACGACGCACTACATGGAAGAGGCCGAGCGCCTGTGCGATCGGGTGGGCATCATCGACGAAGGCCGGATCATCGCGGAGGGCACCCGTCGCGAGCTGGTGGCGCTGGTCGGCGGCCTGGACAAGGTCGCCCTCGCGGCGACGGGCGACCTGCGTGGGGCGGCAGAGGGGTGTCACGCCTTCGATGGCGTGCGGCAGGTGACGCAGCACGAGGGCGGCCTCGAGCTGCTGGTGATGGACGCCCGGCACCTGCTGCCGCGCGTCCTGTCGGCGGTCTCGGGAGACGGGATCGCGGTCCGGTCCGTGGAGGTTGTCGAGCCCGATCTCGAGGCGGTCTTCCTCCACCTGACGGGCAAGGCGCTGCGGGAGTGAGGCGGTGATCCGCCAGCTGTCGGTCGCGCTCGTCATCGCGGCACGGATCATCCGGCAGCGGGTCCGGGACAGGTCGGCGATCATGTTCGCCATCGTCACCCCGCTGGGGCTGGCGGTCGCCTTCTCGTTCCTGATCCCGAACGAATACTCCTCATTACACACCCGTGTCGTGGTCGTCGACGACGACCACGGCCAGCTGGCGGCCACGCTGGTGGACGACGTTCTGGGGCACCTGCAGTCCATCGGGGTCGCGGACATCGCGCGACTCGGCACGACCGCCGAGGCGGCGGCCGACGTGAAGGCCGGGAACGCGGGTGCCGGGGTCCTGATCCCGGCCGGGTTCACCGACGCCGTGATGGCCGGCCGGCCGGCCGAGATCCGCATCCTGAGCGGCGAGTACCCGATCTCGGTCGAGGTCGCCCGCTCCGCCGTGGGCGCGTTCGCCAGCGACGTCGGTGCGGCGCAGCTCATGGTCGCGACGACGGCGGCAACCGGCGGTCAGGCGAATGCCGCGACGGTCGCTCGGGCGCAGGCGGCGGTCCACGAGCCTGGCCCGATCGCGGTCGTGGACAGCCGCACGAACAGCCTGCAGGCCGATCTGGCCACGTTCTACGGGGCCGCGATGGCGATCATGTTCGTGTTCTTCGCCACGCAGTACGGGGCACTGGCGATCCTCGCGGACCGCGAGGTGGGGACGTTGAACCGGCTGCTCGCGGCGCCGATCACGCCCGCGGCGATCATCCTGGGATCCTCACTCGCCGGGTTCGTGCTCGGTCTCGTGTCGATGACAGTACTGGTCGTGGCGACGACCCTGTTCGTACACGCCAGCTGGGGGCCACCGGTGCTGGTCGCCGCGCTCCTCGTGGCGGCAGTGATCGCGGCGATGGGCATCTCGACGCTGGCCGCGACGCTCGCCAGGAACCCACGGCAGGCGGGCGGGCTGAATGCGATCGTGGCGATCTCGATGGCGGCCATCGGCGGGGTGTTCATCCCCCTGAGCCAGGCACCCGCCGCCCTGAGCTCGATCTCGCAGATCACGCCGCACGCGTGGTTCCTGCGCGGCATCAACACGCTTGCGGGCCCGAATCCCGGGTTCTCCGACATCGCCCAGCCGCTCTTCGTGCTGCTGCTGATGGGTGCGCTGACCGGGGGCATCGGCCTCGCCCGGGCACGCCGGAGCCTCGTGGCGTGAGATGAAGATCTGGACGATCGTGCAGACCAACCTGGTGCGCACCGCGCGCGACCGGCTGGGTCTCTTCTTCATCGTGTTGCTGCCGCTGATCCTGATCGTCGTGCTGGGGATCACGTACGGCAGCGGGTCGGGCGCGCGGGTCGGGGTCGTGGATCTGGACGGCGGACCGCTCGCCCGCGACCTCGTGTCAAGCATCGAGCAGGCGCCGGGCGTCCAGATCGAGATCCGGAGCTTCGACACGGTCGACGCGCTCCGGGATGCGTCGGCGCGCGGGTTCGTGGAGTTCGGCCTGGCGATCCCGGCGGACTATGACGCGGCGCTGCGGGGCGGAGGCGACACGTCCGTCACGTACGTCGCGCCACCAACGACCGTGGCGGGCGCGGTGCGCTCCACCGTCGACCGCGCCGTCGCCGCCCAGGGCGCCCTCTTCCGCACCGCCCGGTTCGTTGCCGCCACTGGAGTCCCCTTCGACCAGGCGCTCGCGGCCGCACGCGCGAGCGAGGCGACCTCCCCGGGGATCGCGGTCGCGACGCAATCGGTCGCCGAAGCCTCCACGACCAGCGGGTTCGACCTGGGCGCGGAGAGTCAGGTCATCCTGTTCATGTTCCTGACATCGCTGACCGGCGCCGTTGAGCTGATCACGACCCGCCAGCTCGGTGTCTCCCGCAGGATGTTCGCCACCCCGACCGGGGCGTGGACGATCATCGCCGGTGAGGCGCTGGCGCGCGTCGCGGTGGCCCTCTTCCAGGGGTTCTTCATCGTCCTCGCCTCCTCGCTGCTGTTCGGCGTCAACTGGGTCGACCCGTTGGCGACGGCCGCGATCATCGTGGTCTTCGCTCTCGTGTGCGGTGGGTCGGCGCTGCTCGTCGGGACCGTCGCGACCAACCCCAGTCAGGCCGGTGCCGTGGGAGCCGGGCTCGGGCTCCTGCTCGGCCTGCTTGGCGGGACCATGGTGCCCGCCGAGGTGTTTCCCGACGTGATGCGGACGGTATCGCACCTGACCCCTCACGCGTGGGCGATGGATGCGTTCCGCACGCTGTTGCTGGAGGGAGGCGGCGTAGCGGCGATCCTCGGATCCCTCGCGGCACTCGTCGTCTTCGCGGGCGTGCTGTTCACCCTCGCCGTCGTGCGCTTCCGGAGAGTGATCCTCGCGGGCGGCTAGTGTTGCGCGTCTGAATCCCGTTTACGGGCGTGCGGCAGGATCTCATCGGCCGTCTTCGTCCGCGGCCGCCCCCTCAACGCCGCTCTCGGCCGCTTTCACGCGTGAAATCCTGGTGAGCCGGCTGGGATTCGAACCCAGGACACGAGGATTAAAAGTCCCCTGCTCTGACCGCTGAGCTACCGGCCCGGGCGGAGTCTACCAGCGAGGCAGTCCTGGACCGGGGGGACGCGGACCGCGCGGCCGGCGGAGGGACCGGGCAGGCACGCAGGCGACCACCGCGATCCGTGCGAGAATCGCACCCGATGCCGAGCTACTACA
>JBJKRK010000044.1:0-3570 GCA_046704705.1 Candidatus Limnocylindrales bacterium
CTGGCGGCCGAGATGGCCGGTGGACGCGGCGCCGAGGATCTGACGCCGGAGCGAGCGGTCGGCAACCTTCTCGCGGCGTTCGAGGCGGGCCTGCGCAAGACGCTCGCCCGCATGGGCATCAGCACGGCCGCTTCGTACGTGGGCGGCAGCTTCTTCGAGGTGCTCGAGCTCGCGCCGGGGGTTGCCGAACGGTGCTTCCCCCGCGCGCCACTGCGTCCCGGCACGGTCGACCTCGACGCCCTCGCCGCCCGCCAGTTGCGGCGGCGGGCGGCCGTCGCGGACCTGGGCGGTCGAGAGCGACTTCCCGACCCCGGTTTGATCCGGTTCCGCGCGGACGGGGAGGCGCACCTGTACGCGCCGCCATCGGTGAAGGCGATCCAGTCGCTCGTGCAGCGGCCGGGCGACGGGAGCGGCAGGCCCGCCGCCGCCGGCGACCTGACGGCCTACCGTCTCGCATTGGCCCGCGAGCCGGCGCTCGTCCGCGATCAGATCGAGCTGCGACAGGGGGTCCCCGTCCCGCTGCGCGAGGTCGAGCCCGTGGAGCGGATCGTCCGGCGTTTCGTCTCGTCGGCGATGAGCCTTGGGTCGCTCAGCCCCGAGGCGCATCAGGCGCTCACGATCGGCATGCGCATGGCCGGCGGCGCTTCCAACACCGGCGAGGGCGGCGAGGACCCGGCCTGGTATGTCACCGGACCCGACGGCGCGCGGCGCGATTCCGCGATCAAGCAGGTCGCGTCGGCGCGCTTCGGTGTGACCGCCGAGTACCTGTCGCGTGCCGAGCAGCTCGAGATCAAGATCGCCCAGGGCTCGAAGCCGGGTGAGGGCGGTCAGCTGCCTGGTCGCAAGGCCACCGCGCTGATCGCCGCGCTCCGCCGGGCGCAGCCGCGGCAGTCGCTGATCAGCCCGCCGCCCCACCACGACATCTACTCGATCGAGGACCTCGCGCAGCTGATCGCCGACCTGCGTGCCATCAACCCAGAGGCCCGCATCGGCGTGAAGCTGGTCGCGGCCGTCGGCGTCGGGACGATCGCCGCCGGTGTGGCGAAGGCCGGCGCGGACTACGTGCAGATCAGCGGGCATGCCGGGGGAACGGGCGCCAGCCCACTGCGTTCGATCAAGCATGTCGGCATCCCCTGGGAGCTCGGGCTCGCCGAGGCGCACCAGACGCTGTTGCGCAACGGCCTGCGGGATCGCGTCGCCCTGCGAACCGACGGTGGGCTGCAGACGGGTCGCGACGTGCTCGTCGCGGCGCTCCTGGGTGCGGAGGAATTCGGCTTCGGCACCGCCGCGCTCGTGTCGCTCGGCTGTGACATGGCGCGCCAGTGTCACCTGGACACCTGCCCGACCGGCATCGCCACGCAGCGAGCGGACCTGCGCCAGAAGTTCAGCGGGCGCCCGGAAGACGTTGCGCGCTTCTTCCTGGCAGTTGCCGAGGACGTGCGCGCGGAGCTTGCCGTGCTGGGGGCGCGCAGCCTGGGCGAGGTGATCGGCGCGGCCGATCGGCTGGCCCAGGCGCCGGGAACCCCGACGCTCGAGCTGGCCGGGGTCCTGGACGCGCCGGCCTGGGATGCGAGCGGGTGGCGGCGAGCGGATCCCGCCCGTTCCCGTGTCGGCGTGCGGCGCCACCCTGCGTCTCCGGTCGAGGAGCAGCTGGTGGCCGATCTGCTCGAGCAGCGGCCGCTTCACGGCGTGCCTGCCTCACACGTGATACAGGTGGCCGAGGCCGACGTCAGCACGGCCGACCGCTCGCTCGGCGCGCGCGTGAGCGGCGTTCAGGCCCGCAATCCGACCGTTCGGCCCGTGCGCTGGCGGTTCCGTGGATCGGCGGGGCAGAGCTTCGGCGCATACGCCGGACCGGGCGTCGAGCTCGACCTGGTCGGACAGGCGAACGACTACGTCGGCAAGGGGCTCTCGGGCGGCGTGTTGCGCCTGACGCCCGAGCCAGAGCTGCTGGCCACGGCGCGACAGCACGCCCTTGCCGGCAACACGTGCCTGTACGGGGCGACCGGCGGGAGTATCCACGTCGTGGTGCGGGCAGGAATGGGGTTTGCGGTGCGGAACAGCGGCGCGGAAGCGGTGGTGGAGGGCGTCGGGCGCCACGGCTGCGAGTACATGACCGGCGGGCTGGTCGTGGTCCTGGGCCCCGTCGGACGCAACTTCGGCGCGGGCATGACCGGGGGCCGGGCGTTCCTGCACGATCGCGACGGCCGGCGGATCGACGCGCTCGATGGGCGAAGCGTCCGGGCGACCCGTCTCTCAGCGCTCGTGCACGCACGACCCGATGGGCCATCGCTCGTGACCGAGCTCGGCCTTCTGCTCGTCGACCACGCACGCCTGGGCTCCGTTGTCGCGGCCGACCTGGTGGAGCGCTGGCCGGGGTCAGTCGACGAGTTCTGGCTCGTGGAACCCGTCGGCGTGGGAGGCCAGGACGCCGCCGTCGAGGCCGGGCAGGCGAAGGTTGCCGCGACTGCACCCCGGGTCGCCGCGCCGCTTCCAACCGCCGGCGCCTGAGGCGCGGACCCGGCGGGACCCTGTCGCTCCGCGCGCTGCCGTGCGATGATGCGGCGCCGTGGAGGTCATCGAGTTCGTCGTCGGCGCGCTACTCGTCGGATGGGTCCTGTGGGACGTGTTCGAGTCGGTCGTCGTCCCGCGCCCCACGCCGAGCCGGGTCCGCCTGGGCGAGAACATCGTTCGGTGGACGTGGAGAGGCTGGCGCTGGGTCGCCATGCGCACCCGCACGGGCCTGCAGCGCGAGCAGTTCATCGGCTCGTATGCCCCGCTGGCCGTGATCCTGCTGCTCGGTGTGTGGCTGATCGCCGTGGTGCTCGGCTACGGGCTGGTCCTCAATGCGCTGCACGGGGAGATCACGCCGCCGCCCACCGACTACCTGAGCGCCGTGTACCTCGCCGGGACCTCGGTGCTGACCCTCGGTGGCGATCTGTCCGCCACCGGGCCCCTCGCTCGCCTCGTGGTGCTCGCGGCAGCCGCGACGGGCTTCGGCGTGGTGGCGCTGGTGATCACGTTCCTCTTCTCGCTGTTCGGCAACTTCCAGCGCCGCGAAGTGCAGGTGGTCAAGCTCGAGTCGCGCGCCGGCGCGCCGCCGTCGGGCGTGGCGTTGCTCGAGACGTACGGTCGCCAGGACCTGCGGGGTGAGCTCGGCGGGTTCTTCTCGACCTGGGAGACGTGGGCCCTCGAGGTGCTCGACAGCCACCTGGCGTACCCGTTGCTGCCGTACTTCCGCTCGAGCCACGACCACGAGTCGTGGGTGAGCGCGCTGGGTGCGGTGCTCGACGCCGCCACCCTCGTCATGACGACGGTCGACGACGCGTCGCTGCCGCAGGCCCGTCTGGTGCACGCGGCCGGCCACCACCTGGTTGAGGATCTGAGCCACCACTTCCGCTTCTCGAATGGCCCCGACGCGCTCGTCGAGCGCTTCGAGTTCGAGGATGCGCGCAATCGCCTGGGCGCTGCCGGCTACACGTTGCGGGACGCCGACCAGTCCTGGCAGGACTTTGCCAGTGTCCGCTCGTCATACGCCGCGCTCCTCAACGCATGGGCGCTGTACTGGAT
>JBJKRK010000045.1:0-12370 GCA_046704705.1 Candidatus Limnocylindrales bacterium
TGCGGGGCCCGGCCCCTGGCCGTCGCCGGCGGGCGTCCCACCCGCCGCGCCGCCGCGGGCACCGGGGCTTTCGCCCTCGGGAGTCTGACCGGCCGCTGCTTCCGCCGTCGACTCGACGTTCGGGTTCTCGTCCATGGGCTCCCTCCTGCCGGCTCACCGGCAGCCATGCAGATCGTTCACACCAGTGTACCGCGCACCCGCCACCCGCTCGCCGGGAGCGCCATGTCGGGCGACCGCGAGTGCCGGCGAGGGGCAGTGTCCGCAGGGGTGCACGCCCGTTGAGCGGCATGCTGGGACGTCGGCGTCGGATGTGTCGGCGTCGACGATGGCGCACGCAGCCGCGGCATGCTGCGATCGTCAGTGTCGGAAGTGGCGCACGCCCGTGAGCAGCATGCTCGCCCCACCGGCGGCGGCAGCGGCGATCACCTCGGCGTCGCGCACGGATCCCCCGGGCTGCACAAAGGCCCGGACACCTGCATCGAGGCACACCTGCACCCCGTCAGGGAACGGATAGAACGCGTCGGAGGCGCAGACCGCGCCGCGAGCACGATCGGCGCCGGCCTTGGCCACGGCCAGTCGTGCGCTGTCGACCCGGCTCATCTGCCCGGCACCGACGCCGACGAGCGCCCCGTCGCGCACCAGGACGATGGCATTCGAGCGCACGTGCCGGACGAGCCGCCAGGCGAGCTCGAGATCCCGGCGCTCCCGCTCGTCCGGAGCCCGGCTCGTGGCCAGTTTCCACGTGGCGGGGTCGTCGGGCACGATGTCGGCCTCCGTCGCGAGGAGCGCCCCACCGGCACTGCGATACTCCAGGTGCGGCCGCTCGCGGGCCTCGCGGAGCGAGGGATCGACGACCACACGGAGGTTCGGCCGGGATTCGAGGATCGCGCTCGCGGCGGCGCGGACGTCCGGCGCGACGACGACCTCCAGGAAGAGCGACGTCAGGCGCTGCGCCAGCGCTTCGTCGATCGGGCGGGTCACGGCCACGACGCCTCCGAAGGCGCTGATCGGATCGCCCGCGAGCGCACGGTCCCAGGCCGTGACGAGGTCGTCCGCCTCGGCGGCACCACACGGGTTCGAGTGCTTGACGATGACACACGCGGGATCGTGGAGATCGCGCGCCACGCCGGCGGCCGCGGCCGCGTCGAGCAGGTTGTTGTAGCTCAACTCCTTGCCCTGGCGCACGTCCACGCCGCGCGCGAAAGGCCCGATCGCATCTCGCGCCCCGATGTCGCGGTACAGCGCGGCCGCCTGGTGGGGGTTCTCCCCGTAGCGCAGGCGCTGCACCCGCTCGAAGTGCAGGTCGAGCACGGGCGGGAGCCGTGCCTCTTCCGCGTCTCCAGGCTCCGGGGCCGCCGCCAGCCCCAGGCGGGAAGGAAGCTCCGCGGCGATCCGGGCGTCGTACGCGGCAGTGTGCCGGAACGCCTCCGCAGCCAGCTGCCGACGGGTCGCCTCCCCGACCCCTCCGGCCGCACGCAGTTCGTCGAGGACGGCCGGGTACACCTCCGGGTCCGTGACGATCGCCACCGACGCGTGGTTCTTCGCGGCCGCGCGCACGAGGGTGGGACCGCCGATGTCGATCTCCTCGATGAGCTCGTCGAGCGTCACGTCGGGGCGCGCGGCAGCCTCGGCGAAGGGGTACAGGTTGACGATCACGAGCTCGAACGGCTCGATCGCGGCGGCTGCGAGCTGCACGCGGTGTTCCTGCCGGCGGAGGTCGGCGAGCACCCCGGCCGCGACACGCGGATGGAGTGTCTTGACGCGCCCGTCGAGCATCTCCCCCACCCCCGTGACGGCCGCGACGTCGGTGACCGCCAGTCCGGCCTCGCGCAGCACGCGCGCCGTGCCGCCGGTCGACACCAGCTCGAAGCCCAGTGCATCGAGCGCCCGCGCGAGCTCCAGGAGCCCGCGCTTGTCGGAGACGGAGAGGAGCGCCCGACGCGGCCGGGGCAACGTCGCCGCCCGCGACGGATCGATCGACACCCGTCGACCCCGGATCTGCAGCGCGCCCGCCGCGGCGAGTGCGACGCAATGGGGCAGGAGGCGGTGTTCGACCGCGTGCAGCCGCGCGAGCAACCGCTCGTCATCGTCGCCGGGCTCGATCGGAACCGGCTCCTGGGCGACGATCGGGCCCCCGTCGACCGTCTCATCGACGACGTGGACGGTCACGCCGGTGACGCGCACGCCGGCCGCCAGCGCATCGCGCACGGCGTGCGCCCCGGGGAACGCCGGGAGGAGCGCCGGGTGCACGTTCAGGATCCTGCCGAAGAACGCGCCCAAGGTGGCCGGACCGAGGATCCGCATGAAGCCGGCGAGCACGATGAGCCCGGCCCCGCTCTCGCGCAGGCGCCCCGCGAGGTCGCTGTCCCAGGCCGCGTGGTCCGGGAACTCCTCCGGGCGGAGCACTGCCGTCTGGATACCCGACGAAGCCGCCGCCTCGAGGGCCGGGCAGGCGCGATCCGCGAACACCAGCACCGTGCGCGTTCCCGTGAGCGCGCGCCGTTCGGCGCGGAGCAGCGCGCGCAGGTTGCTGCCCGCTCCCGAGACCCCCACTGCGATCGGTACGTCTGTCACCCGCCTGCCCTGCCTCCTCTGCCGCGGCCCGCGGACTCGCCCGGCACCGCCGGCGGCACCGCCATCTCAGCGGCCGGCGCCGCGACCTCGATGTAGCGCGAACCATCCGGACGCCACGGGACGATCTGGCCGATCCGCCAGGCGGGCAGCCCGTGCTCGGCCAGCCAGCCGAGCGCCGTCCCGGCCGCCTCCGGACGAACCAGGGCCACCATGCCGATGCCGCAGTTGAAAGTGGCGCGGAGCTCGGCTCCCTCGATCCCGCCGAGCGCACCCATGACGCGGAAGACCGACGGCACGGGCCAGCTTCCCGGCCAGCATTCCACGGACAAATCGTCCGGAACGGCACGCGGCAGGTTGCCCGACAGTCCGCCGCCCGTCACGTGCGCCAGCCCGAGCAATCGATGCCCGTGCTCGGCGAGGACGCCGCGGAGCGCGAGCATGTCGGGGGCGTAGATCCGCGACGGCGTGAGCAGCACGTCACCCAGCGTGGCGAGCACGTGCTCCGGCTCCTCCCCGGGCATCCGTTCGGCTGCCGCGTCACCGAGCGTCCGCCGCACCAGATCGAGGTACGGCGCTTTCAGGTCGAGGTCCCAGGCCGCGACTTCCTGGCGCACGAGCGAGAACCCGTTGGCATGCAGCCCGCTGCTGGCAACCCCGACGAGGATGTCCCCTGCCTGGACGCGGCCACGGTCGAAGAGCTCGTCGCGTTCCGCCACGCCGACGCAGAAACCCGCGAGGTCGAATTCCTCGGGCCGCATGATTCCCGGGTGCTCGGCCGTCTCCCCACCCACCAGCGCGCACCCGGCGAGCTCGCAGCCGCGCGCGACGCCGTTCACCAGGGCCGCCACGTCGAGCGGCACGACCCGGCCGACCGCCACGTAGTCGAGGAAGAACAGCGGGCGTGCGCCCTCGCACACCACGTCGTCGGCGCACATGGCGACGAGATCGAGGCCCACGGTGTCGAAGCGACGCAGGTCGCGCGCGAGCGCCGTCTTCGTGCCGACACCATCGGTCGCGCTGACGAGGACGGGCTCGCGCAGTCCTTCAGGCAGGCGCACCGCGGCGGCGAAGCCGCCCAGCCCGGTGAGCACGTCCGGGCCGTGCGTCCGGCTGACCTGCTGCCGCATCAGCTCGACGGCACGCTCTCCGGCGGCGACGTCAACGCCGGCGCGCGCGTACGCGGGCCGCTCGTGGCTCACCGCGCGTCCCCCAGCGCAAGCGGAGCCGCTTCGAGCACGAACTTGTGCGTCGCCGCGTCGTACGGGACCGGTACGGGGTAGCGACCGTCGAAACAGGCGAAGCAGAACCGCTCGCGTGGCAGCTCCAGGGCGTCGAGCACGCCCTCGATCGAGAGGTACGCGAGCGAGTCGGCGCCCAGGAAGACCCGGATCTCCTCCAGGGAGTGGCGGGCGGCGATGAGCTCGGTCTCGATCTGCGTGTCGATGCCGTAGAAGCAGGGGTGGAAGATCGGCGGCGAGCTGATCCGCAGATGGACCTCCCGCGCCCCGGCACGCCGCAGGAGGGCCACGATCTGCCGCGTCGTGGTGCCGCGCACGATCGAGTCGTCGACCACCACCAGCCGGCGGCCGCGGACCTGCTCGCGCAGCGGGTTCAGCTTGACGTTGACCCCGCGCTGGCGGAGCGCCTGGCTGGGCTGGATGAAGGTGCGCCCCGCATAGCGGTTGCGCACCATTCCCTCGCGGTATGGAATGCCGCCTACCTCGGCATACCCGACGGCGGCCGGTCCGCCGGTCTCCGGGACCGGCATGACGGCGTCGGCGTCCACCGGAGCTTCGCGCGCGAGGGCTTCCCCCAAGCGTCGCCGGACCTCGTACAGGTTTCGGCCCAGCAGGTACGAGTCCGGCCGGGCGAAGTAGATGAGCTCGAACACGCAGAGCCGTTCCGCGGCGTCGGCGAAGCGCACGGAGCGCGGCCCGTCGGGCTCGCCCAGCACGACCATCTCGCCGGGTTCCTCGTCACGCACGTACTCGGCGCCGAGCGCGTCGAGGCCGGCCGTCTCCGAGCTGAGGCACCAGCCGCCCGGGCTCCCCCCGGCGTGACCGGGTAGCCTGCCCAGCGCGAGCGGCCGGAAACCGTTGGGGTCCCGCACGCCGATCACGCGACGCTCGTCCATCACCACGAGCGAGTACGCGCCGCGGACCGCCGGCAGGAGGTGGAGCAGCGCGTCCACCAGATCGCCGCCCGGCGCCGATGCCAGGAGCGCCGTGAGCAGCTCAGTGTCGGTCGTGGCGCCGAGCTGCCGGCGCCCGCCGGGGAGCAGGCCGAGGAGTTCGCGTGTGTTCACCAGGTTGCCGTTGTGGCCGATCGCCACCGCCCGGTGCGGTCCGAGCCGGAAGGTGGGCTGGCTGTTCTCCCAGCGGGTGGAACCGGTGGTCGAGTAGCGACAGTGCGCGATGGCCAGGTGGCCGCGCAGCGACGGCAGACGTCGGTCGTCGAGGACCTGTGCGACGAGGCCGAGGTCTTTGTAGACCATCACCTGCTCGCCGTCGCTCACCGCAATGCCCGCCGACTCCTGGCCCCGGTGCTGCAGCGCGAAGAGCCCGAGCGCACCCAGCGGTGCGGCTTCCTGGCCCGGCGCGGAGATCCCGACGACACCGCACACGGCTCAGCCCGCCCGATCGGCGGGGCCATGCGGGCCGGCCGCCGCCCCGTTTCCGGGTCCTGCGAGGCGGGCGATGTACGCGTCGTCCCCCAGGGCACGCGGCAGCCCGAGCTCCCAGGCGCGGCGAAGGTCCGTCAGCGGCACGTCGAGCGCGTCGGCCACACCGGCGCCCCGCTCCTCGGCCGCGCCCGTGGCCCCCTCTCCGATCAGCTCGATCGTGAGGCGCTCGCCACCGACCGCGCCGAGCACTTCCATCGGGAGGCCGTGCCGGCGTGCCAGCCCGGCAACTGCCGCCAGGTCGTCCGGGGCGACGCCGACGAGCACCCTCGACGGGCTCTCGCCGAAGAGCTCCACCGCCGGCTCCGAGCCGACACGAAGCTCGAGCCGCGCCCCCAACCCGCCCCAGATGGCCTGCTCCGCCACGGCGACCGCAAGCCCGCCGCCGCTCACATCCTGCGCGCAGGCGAGGAGACCCGACGCGGCCGCCTCGAGCAGGAAGCGCTGGAGCGCGGCCTCCCGGGCCAGGTCGAGCGGCGGGGTCCGGTCCTCCACCGTCATCCCCGCGAGCGCGGCGTAGGCAGAGCCGGCGAGGCCCGGCACCGCGTCACCGACGAGCAGAACCAGGTCGCCCGGCGCGCGCCATGCCGGATTCACCCTGCGCGCGACGTCGTCCAGCAGGCCCACGACGCCGATCTGCGGCGTCGGAAGGATCTGGCCCGCGGGAGCCTCGTTGTAGAAGCTGACGTTGCCGCCGGTGACCGGCAGGCCGAGGGCACGGCACGCGTCTCCCAGGCCACGCACCGCCTCCGCGAACTGCCAGAACGCTTCCGGCTTCTCCGGGTTGCCGAAGTTCAGGCAGTTCGTGACCCCGAGCGGACGGGCCCCCGTGATCGCCACGTTGCGCGTGCATTCGGCGACCCCCAGCGCCGCACCGCGGTAGGGATCCCACCCCGCGACGCCGGCTACGGCATCGGTCGCCGCCACGATCGCGCGGCTCGTGCCGCGAACACGGAGCACGGCTGCGCCGCGATCGCCCGCCTCCACGGTATCCGCGCCCACCGTCTCGTCGTACTGCGCGGTGACCCACCTCCGACTCCCCAGGTTCGCGCTCCCCAGGAGCGCCAGCAGCACCGCCCCCGGGTCCGTGCCGCGCTCGGGCAGGCGATCGGCGCTGACGTCGGGGGTCCCGGGCGCAGGGGCGTCGCGACGCCGGGCCGGCGGACGTGCCTCGCGCCGGTACACGATGGCATCGCTCGTGAGAGCGGCCGCCGGGATCCGTGCGAGCTCCGTCGCGCCGGGAGCCGGCCGGCCGTCCGACGTGAGGCCGCCCGCCACGACGACGAGGCACCCATCGGTGGTCACGCGGCCGATGACAGCGGTGGTGATTCCCCAGCGGGCACACACCGCAAGGACATCCTGGAGTCGCTCGGGAAGCACGGCGGCGAGCATCCGCTCCTGCGACTCACTGATCATCACCTCGAACGGCGCCATGCCCGGCTCGCGGCGGGGAATGGCGTCGAGGTCGATCAGCAGCCCCGTCCTGCCTCGATCCGCCATCTCCGAGGCTGCGCAGCTGATCCCGCCGGCGCCCAGGTCCTGCAACCCCTCCACCAGACCGCGCTCGACAAGCTCCAGCGTCGCCTCGATCAGCAGCTTCTCGGCGAAGGGGTCGCCGACCTGCACCGTGGGCCGCTTGGCCACCTCGTCGTCCCCGAAACTCGCGCTCGCGAGCACCGAGGCGCCGCCGATTCCGTCACGGCCGGTGGTGGAGCCGAAGAGGACGGCGAGGTTGCCCGGACCGGTGGCGACCGCACGGGTCAGGTGGCGCTCCTCGAGCAGGCCGATCGCCATCACGTTCACCAGCGGGTTCGCGGCGTAGCTCGGATCGAAGACAAGCTCGCCGCCCACCGTGGGCACGCCGACGCAGTTGCCGTAGCCCCCCACACCGCGCACCACGCCGCGCACCAGGTGGCGCGTCCGAGCGTCGGCCGGGTCGCCGAACTTCAGCGCGTCGAGGAGGGCGATCGGCCGGGCCCCCATGGCGAAGATGTCGCGCAGGATGCCGCCCACGCCGGTCGCCGCCCCCTGGTATGGCTCGACCGCGCTCGGATGATTGTGCGACTCGAGCTTGAAGGCGACGGCGATACCATCGCCGATCGAGATCGCGCCGGCGTTCTCCCCCGGACCGGCGACAACGTCGCGTCCGGACGTGGGCAGCGTCGCGAGCAGCGGCCGCGAGCTCTTGTAGGAGCAGTGCTCGCTCCACATCACGCTGAAGATCGCGAGTTCGAGGTCGTTGGGTTCGCGCCCGAGCCGCTCGCGGATCGCCTCGAGCTCTCCGTCCGTCAGGCCGAGGGTGCGGTGCAGCGGCACTGCCCGGGCAGACGGGTCCTCCCCTGGCCTGCCGGCCGCGCCGACCCGAGCCGTCTCCGGGATCGGGAGACGAGCCGCGGGCTGGGTCACGCCACGCCCTCCGCGGTGAAGACGCGGCCGCTCCGTGTTTCCCCGGCGGACTCCACGATCGAGCGCAGGAGACACAGGCCGTCGTCCGAACCGAGGAGCAACTCCGAGGCCCGCTCGGGATGCGGCATCAGCCCGCAGACATTCCCGCCCGCGTTGAGCACCCCGGCGATGTCGCGGCTGGACCCGTTCGGGTTGCCTTCCGGAGGGGCATAGCGGAAGAGCACCCGGCCGGCGGCCTCCAGCTCGTCGAGTTGCTCCGCGGGCGCGTAGTAGCAGCCCTCGCCGTGCGCCACCGGCATGCGAAGCAGCCGACCGGGCGGAACCGCCCGGGTGAACGGCGTGTCCAGGCGCTCGACCTGCAGTCGCACCCAGCGGTGCTCGAACCGCAACGAGGGATTGCGGAGCAGCGCGCCCGGCACCAGCCCGGCCTCGGCCAGCACCTGAAAGCCGTTGCAGATCCCGAGCACCAGCCGGCCGGCTGCCGCGTGCGCACGGACGGCCGACATGATCGGGCTGAAGCGGGCGAGGACGCCCGCGCGGAGGTAGTCGCCGTAGGCGAAGCCGCCGGGCAGCACCACGACGTCGCTGCCGTGCAGCTCGGGCGACTCATGCCAGAGGAGTTCCGCCTCGGCTCCCGCCAGGCGCGCCGCGTGGACGGCGTCACGGTCGCAGTTCGAGCCGGGGAACACGACGACGCCGACTTTCACGGAGGGGTGGTCCCGTCCGCCGTCTCGACCGCCTCGAGCCCTGGTCGGTCGCTCGCGATCGAGCTGGCGCCTGCCACGGGCTCGATGGTCCAGCTCTCGATCAGGGGATTCGAGAAGAGCTCGGCCGCGAGTCGCTCCACGGTCTCCCGGGCCGCCTGCTCCGCCGCGGCCTCGACCGTGCACTCCACGCGCCGGCCGACGCGGACATCGTGGACGTCCGTCACGAGCAGGTGGGGCAACGACTGCTCGACGGCGCGCCCCTGTGGGTCGAGGATCCCGGGCTTGGGCATCACGGACACGGCGAAGCGGAAGCTGGGCATCAGCCGTTGGCCGTCCCGTGTGCCGTGTTCGCGACCTCTCCGGCGCTCGGCCGCGGCGTTCCGGCGGGCTCGAACACGTCGGCGGCGAGGTAGCGCTCGAAGCTCGCCCCGGTGATGCGCTCGAATGCCTGCGCGTAGCGTTCCCGGGTGCCCGCCACGATGTCGGCCGGCAACTCGGGGCCGGGCGGCGTCTAGTCCCACGCTTGCGCCTCGAGCCAGTCGCGGACGAACTGCTTGTCGAACGAGGCTTGCGCGCGACCCGGCTCGTATGTCGCCGCGTCCCAGAAGCGGCTGGAGTCGGGCGTCATCACTTCGTCGACGAGCAGCAGCGCGCCGTCGGAGGCGACGCCGAACTCGAACTTCGTGTCGGCGAGGATGATGCCGGCGGCCTCCGCGCGCGCCACCCCGAACTGGTACAGCGCGAGGGCGGCGTCCCGCACCCGACCCGCGAGCGTCTCGCCCACGAGCTCCACCGCTTCGTCGAAGTTGATGTTCTGGTCGTGGCCTTCGCTCGCCTTGGTGGAGGGCGTGAAGAGCGGCTCCGGCAGCCGGTCGCTCTCGCGTAGTCCGGCGGGCAACCTGATGCCACACACCGTGCCCGTGCGCTGGTAGTCCTTCCAGCCGCTCCCCGAGATGTACCCGCGGACGATCACCTCGATGGGGAGGACCTGGGTCCGCCGGCAGATCATCAACCGCCCCCGGAGTTCATCCGCGGCCGCGGCGAATGGATCCGGGAGCGATGTCGGGTCGCTGCCGAGCAGGTGGTTGGGCACGATCCCCGCGCTGCGGGTCGTCTCGAACCAGTAGCGCGAGATCCCCGTCAGCACCTTGCCCTTGTCGGGTATCGGCGTGGGCAGGACCACGTCGAAGGCGCTGATGCGGTCGGAGGCAACGAGGGCGAGCCGCTCGTCATCCACCGCGAACAGGTCGCGCACCTTACCGGAGCGGAGGAAGGCCGCGCGCAGGTCAGCTGTCGGCATGGGCGTGAGCTCCTGGTTGGGCCGGCGATCGGGCATCTTCGGGCTGACCGCTCGCCGCGGCAGCTCGATCCGCCGTCCGCCCGGCGCCGGCCGGCACGGGCGAGACAGCGGCTTCGGTTCTCCTGGCCGGCTGCGCCACCTCGAGCGCGGCGAGCCTGCCGATGACGTGCGGGACGTTGCGGAGTAGGTACCGGTCGTCGAAGCAAACGGCGAGGACATCGTCGGACAGCGCCGCGGAGACCTCCGGATCCCCGCGCAGCAGCTCGAGCAGCGGCCGGCGCTCGTCGGATGCGCGAAGCGCGGCATGCTGGACCAGCGCATAGGCTGTCTCGCGCGAGAGTCCGCCCTCCTCCACCAGGGCCAGCAGCACGCGGCCGGAGGCATGCAGGCCCAGTGACCGCTCGATGTTCTCCCGCATCCGATCGGACCGGACGAGCAGCCCCTCGACGAGCCCGCCGAACTTCACGAGCATGTAGTCCAGCAGGATCGTCGCGTCCGGCAGCGCGACCCGCTCCACGGACGAGTGGCTGATGTCGCGTTCGTGCCACAGCGCCTGATCCTCGAAACCCGCCTGCGCGTAGCCCCGCAAGAGCCGAGCCAGCCCGGCCAGCCGCTCGGAGAGGATCGGGTTCCGCTTGTGCGGCATCGCGCTCGACCCTTTCTGCCCACCATGGAACGGTTCCTGCAGCTCGCCGATCTCGGTGTGCTGCAGGTTGCGCACCTCCGTCGCGAATCGCTCGATCGACCCACCCGTCACGGCAATCGCGGCGAGGAACGCGGCGTGGCGGTCGCGCTGCACGACCTGGGTGCTGACCGGATCCGGACGCAACCCGAGGGACCCGAGCACCTCGGCCTCGAGGTCGGGGTCGAGGTGGCTGTACGTCCCGACGGGGCCGGAGATCTTGCCCGTCGCCAGGTCGTCCGCCGCCGCGCGCAGGCGGGCCCGATCGCGATCCAGCTCGAAGGCCCACGAGGCCAGCTTGCAGCCGAACGTGGTCGGCTCGGCATGGACGGAGTGCGTGCGGCCCATCATCGGCGTGTCCGCGTGCTCCCGCGCCCGGCGCACGAGGGCGGCGATTGCGGCGTCGAGGTCGGCCAGCAGCCGCTCGGCCGCGGCGCGGCACTGGAGGGCCAGCGCGGTGTCGACCACATCGCTGCTGGTGAGCCCCAGGTGCAGGAAGCGCCCCTCGGGTCCGACCGACTCCGCGACCTGGCTGACGAAGGCGATCACATCGTGGTCGGTGGTGCGCTCGAGTTCGGCGATCCGCTCGACGTCGACCCGCGCGCGCCGCCGCAGCGCCTCGTCCGCCTCGGCGGGGACCTGGCCACGCGCCACCTGCGCGTGCGCCACCGCGAGCTCGACGCGCAGCATCGCCTCGAAGCGCGCCTGGTCGGTCCAGACAGCGCCCATCTCGGGGAGTGTGTAGCGGGGGATCATCGGCGCGACCTCAGGTCACCAGGGCCGGGGCGGCGCGGCCGATATCCCGCCGGTACTGGCAACCGGCGAACGAGATACGGCCCGCGGCGCGATAGGCCACTTCCGCGGCGACGGGCAGGTCGCCTCCCTCCCCCACGATCGTGAGCACCCGGCCGCCCCGCGTCACGAGCGACCCGTCCGACGCACGGGCGGTCCCCGCCTGGAAGACAAGCGCGCCCGCCGCCCGAGCCTCCTCGAGGCCGTCGATGGTGTCGCCCTGGCGCGGCGGACCGGGGTAGCCCGACGCGGCGAGCACGACGCCCACGGTCGCGGCGTGCCGGGCGGGGAGCAGCGCTCCCTCGATTCCCATTGCGGCCGCCGCCTCGGCCAGGCGGTCCGTCGCCGCCGCCAGGAGGAGCGGCGCGAGCGGCACGTCCAGCCTGGGCAGCAGCGCCTGCGCCTCCGGGTCCCCGAACCGGGCGTTGAACTCCAGGAGCCGCGGCCCTCGCGAAGTGAGCATCAGCCCGGCGTACAGCGCACCGCGGAACGGCGTGCCGCGGCGGGCGAGCGCCTCGAGCGCCGGCCGGTGGACGCGGCCAACGACGCCTGCCACCGACGCGTCGTCCAGGTCCGGCAGCGGCGAGTACGCGCCCATCCCGCCCGTGTTCGGCCCGCGATCGCCGTCGTGGATGCGTTTGTGGTCGCGGGCGGGAGGAAGTGCGAGCGCGGTCGTCGCGTCGCACAGGGCGATGACGCTCGCCTCCGATCCCTGCAGCGCGCGCTCCACCACGACACGGGCGCCGGCGGGCCCGAAGACGCGCCGCTCGAGGGCGTCGCGCAGCGCAACCGCCGCTTCGTCGAGGGAGGCACACACGGTGACACCCTTGCCCGCCGCGAGTCCATCCGCCTTGATCACCACCGGCGCGCCGAGGGACCGCGCGTAGGAGATGGCGGGCCCCAGCCGGTCGAACACGGCGCCCTCGGCCATGGGGATGCCCGCGCCCGTCGCGACCTCGCGGCAGAACGCCTTGCTGCCCTCGACCCTGGCCGCCAAGGTCTCCGGCCCGAACGCCGGGACCCCTGCCGCCCGCAGCCGATCGGCGAGGCCCGCGACCAGCGCCGCCTCCGGCCCGATCACGACGAGGTCGACCCGTTCCGCCAGCGCAAGCGCCAAGAGCGCGGCGACGTCGTCGGCCGCGATGTCCGGGTACACCCGCCCGACCTCCGCGAGGCCGGGGTTCCCGGGGGCCGCGAGCACGTCGGTCACGCCCGGGTCGCCCGCGAGC